>CBDVDV010000100.1:0-13182 GCA_965372835.1 uncultured bacterium
TGGGGAGCCTGCTTCTGGTCAACGAGCACATCGGCCACGTTATCGACACCATGTCCACTGACGAGTTGTATGCCCGCAGTCACCGCGCCATCTACCAGGCCATCCTCGACCTCTACAACCGTGGAGAAGCCATCGATTTCCTCACCCTCCAGGACGAACTGCGTCGTCGCGGTGAGTTGGAGGTGGTAGGCGGTGTGGAATACCTGGCCGGGCTCACCGATGTGGTGCCCTCAGCGGCTAACGTCCGCCACTACGCCCGGATCGTCCGCGAGACCGCCGCCCTGCGCGCCCTGATCCAGGCCGCCACCGACATCCTCTCCACCGCCTACGACGAAAGCGAGCAGGCCGACCAACTCCTGGACAAAGCCGAAAGCCGAATCTTCCAGATCGCCGAGCACCGCCTCGCCACCGACCTCATCCCGCTCAAGGACATCGTCAAGCAGGCCATGGAGCACCTGGATGCCATCCACGGCCGCGGCATCACCGGCCTGGCCACCGGCTTCCATGATTTGGACGAACTGACCGCCGGGCTTCAGCCCAGCGAGTTCATCGTGCTGGCCGCCCGGCCGTCGGTGGGCAAGACCACCTTCGCGCTGAACGTGGCCGAACGTCTGGCCGTGGGCCAGGGCAAGCCCGTGGGCCTCTTCTCCCTGGAGATGAGCAAGCAGCAACTGGCCCAGAACCTGCTCTGTCTGCACGCCCGGCTGGACGCCCAGCGATTGCGCAAAGGCATGTTGAGCCAGGAGGAGCGCAGCGAACTCCGTCTGGCGGCCGAGGTCCTCTATCAGGCCCCCATATACGTGAACGATTCTCCCAGCCTCTCACCCCTGTCGCTGCGGGCCAAGGCCCGCAGGCTCAAGCGCCAGCACGACATCCAACTGGTGATCATAGACTACATGCAATTGATGGAGCCCCCTCCGGGTGACAATCGCCAGCAGCAGGTGGCCGAGATCTCCCGGTCGCTGAAGGGGTTGGCGCGGGAACTGGGCGTTCCGGTGCTGGCCGTCTCGCAACTGAACCGCGCCCCCGAGGCCCGGGAAGACCACCGTCCTCGGCTCGCCGACCTGCGGGAAAGCGGCGCCATCGAGCAGGACGCCGACGTGGTCCTGCTGCTGCACCGCGACGACGCCTACGACCCGAACAAGAACCCGGGTGTTACCGAACTGGAGGTCGCCAAACAACGTAACGGTCCTACCGGAAAAGTCCGATTAACATTTAGGAGGGAATGCTTGCGCTTCGAGGACGCTACTTTTGAGGACAGCGTTCCCTTCTGAGCGATGCCCGCTGTGCGCGCAGTCGCAGCATCCGGGACCCTAAGGCTCCGCCGTCTGGAACCTGGGACCCGTGACCTTGGATCAGCAGGTGAAAGGGAGCTCAGCAGTGCACCGAAAGAGCCGACCTGAGGCGAGTGCGCGGTCGGCTTCCTCGGGCTGGCCGGCGGCTGGGGTTCTGGTTGGCTGCCTGGTGCTGGTCTGGGCGGGGCTGGCGGTGGCTCAACCTCCCGTCCCTGGCGGCCCGGCGGCCCGGGCCGGGCTGACCCCACGGCCCATCACCGACATCGAGGTCCGGGGCAACCAACGGATTCTTGAGGCCACCATCCGCGGGGCGGTCAAGACCCAGATGGGCGACACCTTCAACGCGGAGGCCGTAGACCAGGACGTGCGGGCTATCCGCGACCTCGGCTTCTTCCTGGATGTCGTGGCCAAGGTGGAGGACTTCGCCGACGGCTACCGCCTCATCTTCGAGGTGGTGGAGCGGCCGACCCTGGCCCAGGTGAGCTTTGCCGGCAATAAGAGCATCAGAGACGCCCGGCTTCAGGACGTGACCGCGCTGCGGCCCGGCCGCTACCTCGACTTCTACGTGCTGGGGGTGGCCGAAGACCGCATCCGCGACCTGTACTTCCAACGGGGGTATCAGTTCGCTCAGGTGACCAAGCGCGTGACCGAGGCCGACAACCAGTATGTGGTCAACTTTGCTATCGTCGAGGGGCCCCGGGTGCGCATCGAGGCCGTTGACTTAGAAGGCAACACGGCTTACCCTGACCGCAAACTCCGGGGACTCCTTCAGACCAAGCGCTATCTGTTCATCCTCTCCAAGGGCGTTTACGACCCGGGGACCCTGGAGACCGACCTGCTCCGGCTCGTCCAGTTCTACACCCAGGCCGGCTACATGGACGTGGTGGTGGACCGGGAACTCATTTACAGCGAGGACAAGAGCGGACTCACCATCGTCATCACCATCGAGGAAGGCCCGCAGTACCGGGTCGCCGAAGTGGTCCTCTCCGGCAACCAGGCCCTGAGCGGCCGGGAGATCCGCCAGCAGCTGGTCCTGAAACCGGGCGACTTCTACGACCGCCAGGCCCAGGAGATGAACCTGCGCCGCATCTCCGAACTCTACGGTCGCCGGGGCTACCTCCTGGCAGAGAACCTGCGGGTAACCCCCCGGATCACCTACGCCGTCGAACCGGGTGAACTGACCCTCGAGTACCACTTCGAAGAGGGCCGTCCCCTCTACATCGACGAGGTGCGCATAGTCGGCAACTTCAAGACCCGCGACAAGGTCGTTCGCCGCGACCTCACCTTTTACCCGGGGGAACTGCTGGACTCGACCGCCCTGCGGGGCAGCCTGGAGCGGCTGCGCGGTCGCGGCTTCTACGAGAACGTCACTCTGGACCTCCAGGCCGGCTCCACCCCTGACAGTCGCAGCGTGATCGTCGGCCTGGAAGAGGCGCACACCGCCTTCATTGGCTTCCAAGCAAGTGTGAGCAGCAACACCGGCGTTGTCGGCAGCGTCTCCTTCGTCCAGCGCAACTTCGACTGGACCCGGGTCCCCGGCAGCCTGGACGAGTTCTTCAAGGGAACGGCCTTCGCCGGGGGTGGGCAACAGTTGCGCCTCCAGTTTCAGCCCGGTACCGAACTGAGCATGTTCCGCTTTGATTTCACCGAGCCCTGGCTTTTTGACCGGCCCTACAGCCTCGGCCTCAGTGGCTACCTTTTCACTCGTCGTCGTGAGGACTACGACGAGGCACGCCGAGGTGGCAGTGTGAGCCTGGGTCATCGCTTCACCCGGGACCTCTTAGCGCGGGGAACCCTGAAGCTTGAGACCGTGGAGATCAGTGACGTCGATCCCACCACCGCCCCGGATATCCTGGCCTTGGCCGGCACCAACGACATTCGCAGTTTCCGTCTGGACCTCACCTACGACCGCCGGGACAGTTTCTGGCGTCCCAGTCGGGGGTACCTGTTGGGCGCCCACTTCGAACACTTCGGCGAGTTGCTGGGAGGAGACTGGGACCTGTGGAAGGCCGGTGTCGAAGGCCAGTACTTCTACACCATCTACGTGGACCGCTACGACCGCAAGCACATCCTGGCCGTCACCGGTGAGGCCGACTTCGCCGAGACCTACGACGGCGCCCCGGTGCCCATCTTCGAGCGCTACTTCGCCGGCGGCGCTTACAGCGTCCGCGGGTTCGGCTACCGGGGCATCGGTCGCCATTTCGGCGACCAGCCTCTGGGTGGGGAGGCCAGACTGCTGAGTAGCGTCGAGTACACCTTTCCCCTCCTCGGCGAAGTTATCCGTGGCGTGCTCTTCTGGGACGCCGGTCAGGTCGCAGCTGCCGCCAGTGACCTCGACCTGGAGGGCTTTCGTAGTGCTGCCGGTGTCGGGCTGCGCATCACCGTTCCAGGTCTCGGGCCTCTGCCCATCGCCCTGGACTTCGGCTTTCCCCTGGCCGCAGAACCGGAGGATGAAAAGCAGACCTTTAGCTTCAGTATCGGCGCCTATTTTTAGCCGCCGGGCCCGCAGGTCGCGCGCCGGGGCTGGTGGCTGAGCCGCCCGAGTAACAACGCACAGACGACACGCGAAGGAGTTTGGCATGAGACGATGGCCGTACTTCGGAGCCGCACTCGTGGCCGCAGCCGCCGGCTGCGGACTTCTCGGCCAGTGGCTGTGGAGTGAGCCCCAGCCGAGCCCCTCAGCCCGCATCGGCGTGATCAACCTGACTCGCATGTGGGAGGGCTACCAGAAGCGGCTCTACCTCGACTCGAAACTCACCCGGTTCCGAGAGACCAAGACCCAGGTCCTGGAAGAGAAGAAGAACGAGATCACCCAGTTGACCCGGAAGCTCGACCTTCTGGCCCCAGGCAGCACTCAGCGGGAAGCCGTGGCCCAGGAACTCGAGGAAAAGCAGATCCAGGCCCGGACTCTGGTTGAACTTTCCACCAAGGAGGTGGCCCGGAGGTACTTCGAGTACTGGGACATCGTCTACAACGATATCCGCGCCGCCGCTGACAAGATCGCGCCGCAAGAAGGCTACGACCTGGTGCTCAAGGCCGTCGACGTCAGGTCACGCACCACCAGCGCCCAGGAACTACAGGGCAAGATCGAGGGGATGACGGTCCTCTATGCCGCACCCCACCTGGACCTGACCGAGAAGGTGCTCACCATGCTCAACCAGGAGTTCGCGCGGAGCGCCGAAGGCAAATCCCTCGACGCCGATGAGGAGCAGGCCCCGTGAGTGGCCGTTCAAGACCCAAGCCCATATCCCTCCGGCGGATTGCCGAGATGGTCGGCGGTACTGTGGTCGGTGACCCCGACACCCAGATCACGGGCATCTCCGGCATCAAGGAAGCCAGACGCGGAGACGTCACCTTCGTGGCCAACCCCCGCTACCTGCCCCTGCTTGAGGAGACCCAGGCCTCAGCTGCGGTGGTCGGCGCCGGGGTCAACTCCCGGAGCCTCCCCCTGGTGGTGGTGGAGAACCCGGATATGGCCTTTGCCCAGGTGGTGACTCTGTTCGGCCCCGAACCGGTCAAGCCACCGGCCGGCGTCCACCCCAACGCTGTGGTCGGTGAGGGGGTCCGACTGGGGGAGGAGGTCTCGGTCATGGCCCTGGCCGTCATCGACGACGGGGCCGAGGTGGGTCCCGGCACCGTCATCTACCCCCACGTCTATGTAGGCCGCTACGCCCGGATTGGCCGCGGCTGTGTCCTCTACCCGGGCGTGAAAGTGCGCGAGCGCTGCGTGCTCGGCGACCGGGTCGTCATCCACGCCAACACGGTGGTCGGCAGTGACGGTTTCGGCTACGCCACCGTCGAAGGTGTCCACCACAAGATTCCCCAGGTGGGCTTCGTGCAGATCGACGACGATGTGGAAATCGGTGCCAACGTCACTATCGACCGCGCTCGCTTCGACAAGACCCACATCATGGAGGGGACCAAGGTTGACAACCTGGTGCAGATCGCTCATAATGTAGTGGTTGGGAAACACTGTGTGATTGTCTCTCAGACGGCCATCGCCGGCAGTACCCGCATCGGCGACAACGTGGTGATCGCCGGACAGAGCGGTGTCGATGGCCACATCGAGATCGGTGACGGCGTGCGGATGGCCGCCCGCTCCGGGGTGACCAAGGACGTCCCCGGCGGGACCGTGGTCAGCGGATTTCCCGCTCAGGCGCACGACCGCGAACTCAAACTTCAGGCCAGCCTCCGCCGGGTGCCTGAACTCCTGCGTACGGTACGCCGACTCACTCAGGAGGTGGAGCGACTGCGGGCAAGACTGAACCCCGGTCCTACGGATCCGTCCGATGAGCCGTCCCCAGAAAACCATTAAGAGAAGCGTCTCCTTCTCCGGCGTCGGCCTGTTTAGCGGGCAGGACACACACGTGACACTCCGGCCCGCCGATCCCGACACCGGCGCCGTCTTCGTCCGCACCGACCTGCCCGGCAAACCCACCGTCCGGGCCGCTGTCGACAGCCTCACCCGACAGGCGCACCGCACCAGCCTCAAGCAGGGACAGGCCGAGGTGGAGATGGTCGAGCACTTACTGGCAGCCCTCGCCGGCCAACAGATCGACAACCTCATCATCGAACTGGACTCGGCCGGCATCCCCAACACCGACGGCTCCGCCCTGCCCTTTGTCGAACTGCTCCAGAAGGCCGGTGTAGTGGAGCAGAACGCGCCCAAGGGCGAACTGGAGCTCTCCGAAACCGTGGTCGTGACCGACGGTGACATCGCCTTGGTCGCCCTGCCCAACAGCGAGGGCCTCTCCATCTCCTACACCCTGGACTACCACACCCCCGAAATCCAGCCCCAGAGCCTCGCCCTTCGGATGACCGATGAGACCTTCGCCCGGGAAATCGCCCCGGCCCGCACCTTTCTGCCCGCCAGTCAGGTGGACCAGTTCCAGGCGCGGGGCCTGGGCAAGGGGGCCACCTATCGCAACACGCTCATCGTCTCCGAGGAAGGCGTCATTGACAACGAACTGCGCTTCCCGGACGAGTTCGTCCGCCACAAGATCCTCGACCTCATCGGCGACCTTTACCTGCTCGGTGTCGACCTGCACGCCCAGATCATCGCCGTGCGCAGCGGTCACACCACCAACGCCCGCCTGGTGGAGAAACTCACGGAGGTGATGCGTCGGCGGGAAGCCGAAGAGGCACAGGTGTTTCTGGACATCCGGGAGATCACCAAACTCCTGCCCCACCGCTACCCGATGCTGCTCATTGACCGGGTCGTGGCCATCGAAGGCGACCGCCGGGCCGTCGGCATCAAGAACGTGACCAGCAACGAAGCCTTCTTCCAGGGCCACTTCCCGGGTCAGCCCATCATGCCCGGGGTCCTGCTCATTGAGGCCATGGCCCAGTTGGCGGGCATCCTGTTCCTTCGTCGATTGGAGAACGTCGGGAAACTGGGCGTCCTCATCGGCATCGACAAGGCCCGACTGCGGGGCATGGTGGTTCCCGGGGACCAGGTGAGGCTGGAAGCCGAGGCCATCAAGGTGAGAAGTCGCATGGCCCAGGTACGGGCCCGGGCCAGTGTCGACGGGCGCACCGTGGCGGAGGCCGACCTTCGCTTCATGCTGGTGGACGCTGAGGCCACCTGAGCCGACCATAGCGACCGAGACGCGGAGCACAGCCAGGGTGACACACATACACCAGACCGCCTCCGTGGACCCCACCGCCGAGTTGGGTGAGGGGGTTCGTGTGGGCGTCTACGCCGTCATCGAGGCGGGGGTCGTCATCGGCGACGGCTGTGTCATCGCCAACCACGCCACCATCTGCACCGGCGTCACCATGGGAGCCGAGAACCAGGTGCACCCGGGGGCGATCATCGGCGGTCCGCCCCAGGACCTCAAGTACAAGGGCGAGCCGACCCGCCTCACCATCGGCGACCGGAACGTCTTCCGGGAAGCGGCCACCGTCAACCGGGGTACGGCGCAGGGCGGCGGCCACACCGTCATCGGCAGTGACAGCTTCCTCATGGCCTGTTGCCACGTGGCCCACGACTGCCGGCTGGACGATGGTGTGGTCATGAGCAACGGGGTCCTGCTGGCCGGCCACGTGGTCGTGGAAAAGAGGGCTTACCTCTGTGGGCTGGCCGCCGCCCACCAGTTCACCACCATCGGCCGAAACGCCTACGTCGGCGGCATGACCCGCATCGTCCACGACGTCCCCCCCTTCATGATCACCGAGGGGAACCCGCAGAAGGTGCGCGGGGTCAACGTGGTCGGCCTTCGTCGGGCCGGGTTTGACGAGGCGACGATTGAGGCGCTCACCGAGTCCTACCGCACCATCTGGCGGGCGGAGACGCCCTACCGCCAGGCGCTGGCCGAAACCGAGCAGCGCACCGACAACTGCGTTGAGGTCACCTACCTGCTCCGGTTCCTCAACGCCATGGAAAACGGAGTCAAGGGACGGGCCCGCGAGGCCCATCGCACATAGATTATGGATGCGCTCAAGGTCGCGGTCGTGGGCGTAGGCGCCTGGGGGGAGAATCACGCCCGCGTCTATCATCAACTCCCCCAGGCCGACCTGGTGGCCGTGGCCGACGTCGACGAGGTCCGCGCCCGGGAGGTGGCCTCCCGCTTTGACACCCGCGCGGTGACCGATTATCACGACCTCATCGGCCAGGTGCAGGCGGCGAGCATCGTCGTGCCCACGGCTCTGCACCACCAGGTGGCCAGGGAGTTTCTGGAGGCCGGCGTGGCCGTCCTCCTGGAGAAGCCCATGACCCGCACGCTGCGGGAGGCCGACGACCTGGTGGCCCTGGCCGCCCAGCGGGGTGTGCCCCTTCAGGTCGGCCACATCGAGCGCTTCAACCCGGTCATCCGGGCCATGGCCGAACTGGACATCACCCCCAAGTTCATCGAGTGCCATCGCCTCAGTCCCTTGAGTCTGCGGGTACAGGACGTGGGTGTGGTGCTGGACCTGATGATCCACGACCTGGACGTCATCCTCCAACTGGTCCAGGCCCCCATCCGCAAGGTGGACGCCGTGGCCGTGGCTGTGATGGGCGAGCACGAGGATATCGCCAACGCCCGCATCGTCTTCCAGACGGGCTGCGTGGCCAACGTGACCGCCAGTCGGGTGGCCCTGAAGAAGATGCGCAAAATCCGTGTCTTCTCCCCCGACTCCTACATCTCTCTGGATTACGACCAGAAGCGGGGGGAAATCTACAAGACCTCGCCGCTGCTTCGCAGAATCCGTCTGCCCGTCGAAGGCATGGAGGCGGAGACCATCGCCGACCTGCGCAACTTCAAGTTCGGCGACCTGCTCACCATTAAGCAGATGGAGATGGACGACGCCGAGCCCCTGCGCTTCGAACTGGAGAGTTTCCTGGAGGCGGTCCGCCAGGGGACGCCGCCGGCGGTTCCGGGTGAGCACGGCCGCCGGGCCGTCGCTGCGGCCCAGATGGTTCTCGACGCCATCGCCGAGCACCGCTGGGAAGGCTGGGAAGAGCGCCAGGAGACCGACCAGAAGAAAGACGAAGACACCCGGTGACTCACCACTGGTCTTGAGCAACCCGAACGCGGAAGAAAAAGGACACACAATGACTGAAGCGGGCGATCGAAAGGTGTTCGATTTCCTTTCCATCGAAACCAGCATGGAAGGCGACCGCATCATCGCCAAGGCCACCGGGCAACTGGGCCCGGTGTTCCAGCCCTTCGTAGACCGCTTCGTTGGCGTGCTCAACTCGCTCAAGGTCATCGCCAAGGTGGATGGCGCCAACATGTACAACCTCTACAACCCGCCCCAGCCGAGCAGGGCGGGGCTTCGCGCCCTGGAGCGCAAACTCAAAGAGGTGGTGTTCGGCACCGTCTTCCCGGCCACGGCCAACTTCGCCGTCACCTTCCGCTGCCAGTGCCGATGCGTCCACTGCAGCGCCGACCCCTTCATCGACCCCGAGCGTGAGGAACTCACCACCGAAGAACTCAAGACCGTCATCTCGGGCGCCCTCGACTTGGGCGCCAGCCTTATCATCTTCACCGGGGGCGAGCCCATGCTCCGAGCGGACATCTACGAGCTCATCGCCCACGTGGGCCACGACCGGGCCATGCCCATGATGTTCACCAACGGTCAGTTCCTCACCGAGGAGAACGTCGGCAAACTCAAAGAGGCCGGGCTCATGACCGTGAACATCTCCATCGATTCGGGCAAGCCCGAAACCCACGATAAACTCCGCCGAATACCCGGCCTCTTCGAGCAGGCCATCGCCGGCGGGAAGCGGGCGATGAAAGCAGGCATCCTCACCGGCCTCTCCACCTACGCCAACACCCGGGCCCTGAAAACGGGGAGCCTGGAGCGCCTCTTGAAGTTCGCCCAGGACGAGGGCCTGAACGAGGTGACCATCTTCGACTGCATCCCCTCGGGCAAGTGGCTCAAGCACTTCGACATCGTGCTCACGCCCGAGGAGAGGAAGCAGACCATAGAACTGGCCGAGAAGTACCACAATATGGACCACCCCATGGGCGTGGTGGCCCAGAGCAAGGTCAACTCACCCGAGGGTGCGGGCTGCTTCGGCGCCTACAGCCAGTTCTACCTCACCGCCTACGGCGACATAAACCCCTGCGACTTCAACCCCATTTCCTTCGGCAACGTCCGTGATTTGCCCATCCAGTTGCTCTGGCAGAAGATGGTGAACCATCCCGACTTCAAGGTGCACCACAAGACCTGCCGAATGCAGACGCCCTCGTACCGGGCCAAGTACGTCGACTGGCTCGCCGACGACGTCCACCTCCCCATTCCCATCGAAGCCATCGACTCCCACGCCCGGGAAGTGGGGGCATCAGCTGGATAGCCTTGGAGCCAGTGCGTCAGAAACCTGAAAGGCCGATCTGGGATGAACGGCGATGACCCAAAGGGGGAGGGGTGAGATGACGAACACCGAGCAGGCAATTCAAGAGGTCGTCGAGACCATAAGGGACGAGTACAGGCCTGAGAAGATCATCCTCTTCGGGTCGCGCGCCCAAGGTAGGTCCGACGACGAAAGCGACCTGGACATCCTGGTAATCAAACACAGTGAGAAGCGGGAGATCGAGCGCATTCGCGACGTCTATCAGATTGTCGAGCGCTATCAGCGGCGTCCATATCGTCTCCCCATCGATATCCTGGTGAAGACACCGGAGGAGGTCCGCAGGCGACTGGCCATGGGCGACGACTTCCTCCGTGAGGCTGTGGAGCACGGAAAGGTGCTCTATGAGCGAGTCGCAGTTTGAGGAGTGGGTCGCAAAGGCCGACGAGGATTTCCTGGCTGACGACGTCCACCTCCCCATCCCCATCGAACAAATCGACACCCACGCACGAGAGGTGGAGGCGTAAGGAGCTACGGAATGACGAGAGGTCATGGACACGGAAGGAGACGCGGTGGTCCGTATGGGCGAATTCGAGCAGGCCTATTTCATCCAGACACGCCAGGAAATTGACACCGAGAAGCGTGAACGAGACCGCATCCTGAATTTCGCAGTCCTCGTGCTGGGCGCGATAGGTTTCGCCATAGCTCAGAGCAAACACGCCCAAGATTTCCTAGAGCAGGCGAAGGCCTTCATGATTGAGATCCCAGCCTTGGTGATCATCTCTTCGTTGTTCTGGGTACGGCACAAGAAGCTGCAGCAGATTTCGGACAGGTGGTTTGTTCTACATCGCCTCCTCACCCGCTGGCTGCCTAAACGAGACGCCGACGAAATGCTCGAGAGTGTAGTCGTGAAGTCTTTGCCTCAATGGAGGTATACTGCCAAGGATTTCGTGCTTAACATAGCTTTGTGTTCGCCCCTCTACGCTCTCTTGGTCCTGCAGCTATTCAAGGGTGTCTCCAGTGGCCAATCTTGGAGGGTCGCCATCGCCTTCTGTGTAGTTGTTTCGCATCTTGCCTTGAGTTGTGCAATCCTTGCCCGTCGGCTATCCGATCCACTGCCTCCCTTGAGCCCGGATGGGCCCACTCGTCCGGCATAGACCGCGCTCGGCGCACATCGAGCCCCCATTGGCCCTCGCGCAGCCAAAGAGACTGCCAGACCGGCAGGGAACCGCAAGAACCTGCGGACCCTGGGGGCCGCTCCGTCTCTTCTGTGTTTGCGGGCCTGAATTGGCATGTGCGCGGCGCGGGAATGCACGTCGTTGGTCACGCTACGGGGCTGATCTGTGGGTGACACACTCAGAGTGCTCCAAGTTGTGCGCGGAGTGTGGGAAAAGGGATTGCCTTCCAGTACTACGCACCCATCTTGAGCAAAGCTCAAGATGGGCGACCTCCACAGTGGTCCTGTGCGCAGCGGGCAACGAAGCACGGCCGGACAAGACCGGCCGTGGCGCAGATGCCTTGGCCCGGCTGAATGCTGGTCAGCCTTTCGTCGCGGGTGGCACACCTTGACCCTGTCAAGGCGTGCGCGAAGCGTCGGAAAGAGGAATGATTTTCCGGTGCTGTGCACCCACCTTGAACGGAGTTCAAGATGGGCCACCCCGTACAGCAAAACCTTCCGGTGCTGTGCGCACACCTCGCCGCTCGGCGGGTGTGTTACCCATTAGCTCAAGATTTGCAGTATCGTCGTGTCCGTCAACAATGAAACTGCGGAGATTATCCATCGGCTATCCGCTAGGAAGTCCGACAGCCCGTCTGCGGTAGTAGATTTCGGTCTGTGTGTCCGGATGCATCATCGCGATGACCCGATGTGGAGTCGCGCCGGGGGGGCCCGCCCACCATTCGCCGTCGGTGGTCAAAGGCTCCGGGGCCCCCCAGGTTGCCCCACTATCCGGAGAAAGCGCATACAAGGCTGCCTTTCTCCCATCAATCTCATCTGTCCAGGTCACGTGCACCTGGGCCCCGAGTTCACAGGCCAGGGCATGCGTGGCCCCGGCCATGTCGTTGATCTGCTGTTCACCCCCCCAAGTCTCACCGTTATCTGTAGATCTCCTGAACAGCAGCCTGACCGGGCCACTCCACTGCTCAGCCTCAAAGTCATAGCTTCTTCCAGCTTCCCAGAGTATTCCGAAGATCCCTGGTTCAGGCGTGACCACCTGAGGGTGCATGGATTGATAGGGCGTGTCCGTGAACCTGACCACCGGCCCCCATGTTTCCCCGCCGTCGGTGGACCTGATGTAGTATATATCACTGAATGCTGCATCCCGCGTTCCACGTCCGCACTCTTCCCACGCTATCCATACCACAAGGACCGTCTTGCCCACGACTCCGATGACGGGGCGTTGGCATACCAGTTCCTGGTTGGTAAGACGGACGTCCGGGCCCCAAGTCTCTCCTCCGTCCAGCGACCGTTGGTAGTAGATCTCCCAGTTCCCGTCCGTCGAATAGGCATCTGGGATGGTGTTATGCCGCTTATCACTCCACACCACATGAATTGTCGAGCCGGAAACGGCCGAGGCAAGTCGGAATGATTTTGCTTCTACCGAGGAGATCCGAACGTCCGGGCCCCAGGTCTGCCCGCGATCGTCGGAGCGCTTGTAGTAGATGCGCCACGCATAAGGTTCCCCCGCGCTGTCCCGTCCGTCCTGCCAGGTAACATGGAGCCTTGAGCCGGACCGATGTATGGAGGGCATCGCCTGCGCACCGGACACATCGGCGAGGCGGGTTCTCGGACCCCATGACTTGCCAGCGTCCTCAGACCGCAGGTAGTGGATCCCACTGTCCCAGACCAGAAGGTGGACCGTATCACCTTCCGTGGCCATGATCCGGACCCCCCCAGCTCCCAGGTAGCCGGAGGTCAGATGTTCTCGCGGACCCCAATTCTGATCAGGTTCGCCTCTTGCTTTCGTAATCACATCACCCATATCCTTGTGCCCCTTCGTATGTGTTTGGCCTGCGTGCGCGTGTAGGTTAGAGGGTGGCTGAGGCGGGAGTCAAAGAGCAAATTCTTCTCCCCTCCCCGTCAATCAAATACCCACAAAGTTGACACCCACG
>CBDVDV010000101.1:0-13159 GCA_965372835.1 uncultured bacterium
TCCCCAGCGTCTGGATTTCTGCCCGACCCCTGCTGGCGGGCGCGCGGCCTCGGTGCCTCAATTCCCAGACAGAACCCTCAGCCCGGGCCGATCGACTGTGCGGCGAGTCACCAATCCGTGGAGCGAACGGTGGCGAGCGGCCATTAGCAGGACTCTGGACCGGCACGGACGACGTTCCTGGTCCTAGTCCAGGATGACAAGGGGTGCCCCGTTCGAGTACCATGTGGACCGCATGCAGCGGCAAGGCAATCACTTGGAGCTTACTCGGGCGAACGCGAGGAGGCAAATGCGATGGAGTTTCGGCAACTGAGATGTGTAGTCCTGGTGACGGCTCAACTGGTGGCGGCCACTGCCAGCGGTGCGCCGGTGGTCGGTGAGACGATCTCCCTCCGGGCCAGCGAGGATGCCGCTCCACCACCCGTCGGCCACGGGCTCCTCTTTTCGTCGAGCTGGAACACGACCACCGGGATCAGCGAGGAGGCCTGCACCGACGGCGGCCGGTGGCCCAACGTTCACGGCAACAGGCCGAATGGGGTCATCGAAGTGAAGGGGGACGGCGTCGCGGGGAACAACTACATGACCTACTACGTGTGCCCGTTCTCGCATGAGGACGGGTACGCGTCGAGCTGGGGTGGGGTGTGGAAAGCGTTAGAGGGCATGGTGACTTCCGAGCACACCTTCTACCGCGTCTACGTGCGTGTCTACCCCCACGACCAGTTCAAATACGGCAACGGCCACTTCGTCCAGGACTTCCACTACAGTACACCGGACAGCGGGAGGGAGCTGGAAGGCACCCAGAACGTCTATTGGGGTGTCCAGTGGGTCAAGGACAACACCTGGCGTCCCTACATTACCTCACTCCGCAAGCAGGAGCATACCGACGAGCGCTTCAACAAGTGGACGTGGGTAACCCAGCGCGATTTCGAGATGGAGCGCTGGTATCGCTTCGAGGGACACATCTGCTGGCTGGACCACGAGCGAGTCTCGCGCGCGGTGTGGAACGTCCGCGTGTATGACGACAAAGGTGAGCTGTTGAAGACCCTCAGTGACTGGAGTCAGTCCGGAATCTCGGCGGACCAGTTCCTCGAGGAAGGACACCATTTCCTTCTCGAAGGGCGCGATCCCACCTGGATGCTGTGCTTCAACGGCCCCTGGATCACCGATCCCTCCCCCGCCCTTCTGAAGGGCGAGACGCGGGTCCGCTCTCATGACCTGTGCGCCTTCGAGGTCCGCAACGACCGCTGGTGCGGCCCGGTGGCAGGAGATGTCACCCCGGATGGCAAGCCCCCGGCCATCGCCGTCACCAGCCCGGAGGCATCCGAGAAGCTGCCGGGGGACCCGGGCGTGGCCACGATCAAAGGCACCGCTTCGGACAACACCGAGCTGTACGAAGTCTCCTGGCTCAGCGACAACGGGGCTACAGGCAAGGCGGAAGGGACCGAGAGTTGGAGCGCATCAGTGCCTCTCCGTGAAGGCCCCAACGTCGTGAGGATCATCGCCGTCGATAAGTACCTGAACTCCAGCGAAGTGAGGATCGCCATCGTCCGTGACGCCACGGGCGCGCGAGTCGAGGGCGTCGAGACTGGAGGAGCACCCCGGTAGCCCTTCTCGCCAGATCATTGGCCACCGGGTGCCGCGACCCGATTCATGTGCCCGACTCCCCTGACCGGGTCTGCACGTCGCGCCGGCCGAGGTGACCGGTCATGAAGCGATAGCACTGCCGCATGGCCTCGACGACGTCCGCGCCACTCTCCTCGTCAACTGACAGCCAGCCGTCGTAGCCGGTCTCGAGGATGGCGGCGAAGACAGGCCCGAAGTCGATGTCCCCCGTGCCCAGGACCCGGAAACACCCGTCGGCGAAGTCCTTTAGATGGAAGTTGTCGATGACGTCCCGGAGGTGGCGGATCAGACCGGCAATGTCACTGACGCCGGACTTCACCAGATGGGCGGTGTCCACGGTCAGCCCCACCGTTCCTTCTTCCACGGCGCCGAAGAACACGTCGAAATCGTCCCAGTACATGACGGGCTGGTTGTGATGGTGGTGCAGAGAGAGCTTCAGCCCGTAGCTCTGCCCTTCCCGACCCAGTTCGCTCAACATACGTGCATGGGCTCGCAGGCCATCGTGAGTCAGGCCCTGCCGGGGCACGGAATGACAGTAGACGACCAGCTCCGCCCCCACGGCCCGGCCGAAGGCGAACGTGCGGCGCAGGCGGTCCCGGTCCTCCTCGTCCAGCGGACCATAGCCGATGAGGGCAGACGCCGCGCCGCGACACGCGCCCCACGTGTCAAGAAAGCGCTCCGGGTCGGCAAGGTAGGGATGGTACTGGTTGGGCTTCAACTGCAGGCCGTCGTAGCCGACGGCGCCGAACTGCTGGAAGAGGGCGTCGACTTCCTCCGCTGACTTGGTTGCCTTGGAGAACCCCAGCTTCATTGCACTTCCTCCACTCGGACCATGCGATTCTCCGCAAGCGATCGATAGGCGGCCTCGAGGATTCTCATGGAATTGAGGTTGTCTGCGGCGGAGGTCTCGGGTCGGCGGCCTTTGGCGGTTGCTTCCAGTAGCTCCTCGAGCACCAGGTAGGTGGCCTGGACTTTGTCGCAAGGGTTGCGGTGCTCACTGCGGCTTCCGTCGGCGCCGAACTCGATGAGTTTCTCGTACCCCATCTCGAGTCCTCCCGCTTCGCAGTCGAGCGAGCAGAGGTACGGCCTGGTGAAGCTGGAGAAACTCTCGGACAGGGATACCACCGTGCCCTTGGTGAACTGGAGGAGCACCGAGGCCGCTGTGTCTTCCCCGCCCTCGGTGGCCGGCGAGTTGACGCCGAAGCAGCACACCGAAGCAGGCTCGTCGTCCAGCAGGTAGCGGTAGCCGTCGAACCAGTGGATGGACATGACGGACATGACGTACCGCCTACGCTCCAGCCGCCAGCCCGCGTCACGTCGAAGCATGTGGGCGACCTGGACCAGGTGTAACGGCTCTCCCAACCTGCCCTCCTTCAGGATGGCTCGCCCGAGAGCGAAGGTGAAGTGCCTGCGGAAGTTCTGGTTGACGGCCAGCGGCGTCCCGGTGCTCTCGGCAGCCTGCGCCATAAGGGCCGCTTCGGCGTAGGTCTCGGCGAACGGCTTCTCACACAACACCGGGATTCCGGCTTCGATGAGTGGGATGACAACGTCCTTGCGGACGTGCGTGGGAGTGCAGACGATGGCAGCATCGGGCCGGACCTTGGCGATCAGCTCGTCAAGCCCGGTGCAGCATTCAGCGACGTCGAACTCTCTGCGCCGCGCATCGAGTGCACTCGGGTCGGGGTCGCAGAGAGCCACCGTGCGGACGCGGTCCCGGTGTCGACGGATGCCTTCCAGGTGAAGTCTGGAGATGCCGCCGGCACCGACGATAGCGATGCGAAAAGGTTGGTTCATCGACCCCCTCCTGCGTCAACCTTGCGTTCAGCTCCGGGTCTCAGCTTGAGACGGAACCGGCGGACGTTGGAACGATAGTGGGGGCTTTGCCCCTGCCAATTCCCCGAGAACTGCAGCCACCCCGTGAGCCCGTCGGCCTCCAGCCACTTGAGAGGGAGGCGCGGACAATAGGGGTTGAGCTCCCTGGCCTCCCACATCTCCTCATAGTGGGCCACGGCGAAGGGCCCCCATGGCTCCGGTGACTCATAGACGATGAACGAGCTGCCATGCTGGTTGGAGAAGTCCTGGTGCAGGTGCCAGGTGAGGAGCAGGTAGCGGCTGATGCCGGCCAGGTACACCATTTCAGGCAGGCTGATGTGGCGTTCGTCGGAGAGGATGGGCACGGCGTCCTCGAGGTCAGCAGTCCACTCGGGCCCTCCCGCCGGGCCAAGGACCGACACCCATTCCCAGGCCTCGGCGTCCAGGATACTGTCCCTGGGCACCCGACCCAGCCGAAGGTGGCTGCCGTTGTCCCACTGGTCGGAGGAAACCGCGTACACGAAGTCGTCCCGTGCTCCAGCGTTGTCGCGACCGAAGTTGATGAAAGCAGGCCCGCCGAACTTGTGACCCGGGAACATGGGTGCTGCGAACTGATCAACGTCCGGAACCCAGGTCCTGCCGAAGTCCCGAGAGCAGACGATGGCCGCGTCGCTTCCGTGCTGGGACTTGCTCCCGTGGGCCGGTGCCTTCTTCCCGCAGATGTTCTGGAAGGCCAGGTAGAGCGCCCCATCGACGGAGACCACCCCGGATGGCTTTGCACCTGATCCTCCGAAACCGGTGAAGCTGACCATGTCGTTCACTTTGGTGATCCGGTAGTCGGGCGGGAACCCGGTGAACCTCTCGAAGTCCAGGCCGTCGGCCTTCTGGCCCCAGTGAGGGTCTCCGGCCGAAGTGTAGAGCTCGCCGTCGGCAGCCCATGCCATAGGGAAGGTATCCCCGCGAGCGCACGGACCCTCAGCGTCGAAGCCGCGAAACGTACGCCCGTACGGAGAGGGGTCCTCGCCCGGAGCGGGCGGAGGAAAGGGGATGTGCTCGCCCAGCCACTCGATGCCGGCGATGACGGTACTTCTGGGCACAGGGAATTCCTTGAGCATTCTCAGCTCCCTTCGGCGTTCGACGAGCCCCGCGCACGACCACCCAGCACCTGAGTGAGCGCCGACCGCGTGCGCGGGTCCAGGCCGTAGTCGCGGTAATTGAGGCGAAGGTTGGGGAGGATGTGCCACTCGGGGCCTTCACGCCAGAGGCGCTCGGCTTGGCCCTGCTCTTCCTGGGTCAACGCCGAAGGCACTGGCCGGTGGTTGCACACCGTCCCCACCGGCACGAACGCGGGCGAACGACAGAGGTGGTAGTACAGTTTCAGGTAGGGCTCGACGAGGCGCCAACCCAGGTCGGTGACCCGGTGCGGTCCCTCCTCGGGAATGCTGCCGTTCTGCATGATGTGGAACACGGAGCAGCCGAGCTCACAGAGGTACTCACAGCCGAACAGCGTACCCGGCAGGGCGTCGCGGAGCGCCTGGTAGATGGGCGCCTCCCGGCGGGTGGCGATATTCCCGGCATCACAGTGGACTGCATCGACGTGGTAGCTGCGCACCAGATCCACAACCTCGTCGCGCACCATCCCGATCCAGCGCGGATGGGTGATGTCCATCCGGACGAAGGGGTGTGTCCACGTGCGCTCCGAGTGGACGGCGTCACCGATGCGGAAGGTGGCCGAAGACAGGTCGGGCGCTCCCCCCAGGAACTCAAGTCGTGCGTAGTTGACGCCCGGTGCGAAGCGGAGCCGGAAGCGAAACCGGCACGAGTCGCCCCCTGCGAACTCACCCGGCCGGGAAAGGACCTGACGGTCGTGGAGCAGAATCCGGAGTCTTCCTGACCCAAAGTTCCTGATCCGGGATATGGTGAGAAAGGCTTCCATGGGCTGGGGGACGTCGGGCGTCTGGAAACTTGCCCGACCTTCTCGGACGTCGGCATCGAGGGGGAGATCGCCTGAGTCGTAGTCAAGGGGCGTTACCGGCATGCAGCCCGGCCAGCCCGCGTACCGGTCCAACCGTCCGCTTGGAATGTTCTCCGTCTCGTTCCAGGGGACGGCCAGGCCTTCGACCTCATCGAAGAAAAGCTGGTAGGGGTCGGCGCCCCACAGGCAGACGTGGCACATCACTCGGTGACCGGCGTCATGAACGGCCTCGACCATCTCGCTGAAGCCCCTTGGGCCACCGAGCACCTCGTACGGCGCGTAGAGCGGGTAGCCTGCATCGTAGCGGTCGTGGTAGCCGGGCACGTAGAAGAGGACGCCCCCGCCGATCCCCGCTGCTTTCATCTCCCGGCAGAGGTCGCGCACCTGGGCGTAGGTGTGGGCGACGTCGCCGTGGCTTCGGAGCATGTCCAGTGTGACCACCATCTTGACGTCGGCAAACCACTCGGGCAGGTTCGGATCGCCGCGCCAGGGAACCGCGCCGTAGTCGCTTCTCAAGTGCTCGTGATACCGGTCGACGGCCGCGTCGAGCGAGCCATCGACGGCCAGCTCCCACCGAGCGCCGGTCAGAGATTCCACCTGCACCCAGAGGGCGTCCTCGTCCACGAAGCCGCCGGCCTTCCAGGGACACCCGAAGCTACCGCGGGGAATGCGCTCCAAATCCGAATGACCGATGAGCGAAAGGACCCCACCGGCCAGCTCGGCGCCGAGGAACTGCCAGCGTCTGTTCCGGCACGGGATGCCGTTCTGTCGCCCCGTGGGGCCGGCCTCGTCGACGGCGTGGCCGAAGGTGTAGGCGGTCGGGACGTGAAGTGTGGACGCAGGCGGCGTCGGGAGGGGCAGCTCGACGCGGACCAGGTCGTACGGCTCTCCACCCTCGACCTCGAGGGCACAGCGAATGGCATCACCGCTCGGCTCCATGCGAAAGACACCGGCACATCCGTCGCCGGCAAGGGCCAGAGCCAGCCCGCCGTCAACCCGAGAGACGGACCGTACCACGGCCAGCTTCCCCGCGAGGAAAAAGCGCGGAGCGATGCCAGGAAAGGCGACCTCGGCCCGGCCCAGTCGAACCTGGTTCCACGCGCCGTTCTCATCCACGTCAATGGCCAAGCCGGCGCACTCAATCTTGTTTCTCACGGGTCCTCCCTGCCGGTCCCCGACCGGTCACTTGCTGCCCGGATACCGCGCGTACCAGTTCCGCTCGGCCCGTTTGGGAATGTAGGCGCCGCCGGGGAGGTCGTCCTCGGTGCGGATGGTCCACGTGAGCAGCTCCTCGACCATTTCCAGGCGGACTTCGCGAAGCGACGGATCCTCGAACAGGTTGTCGAGTTCGCCCGGGTCGCTGTCGACATCGTAGAGCTGGCCGCGGCCCATCATGTCGAACACCAGCTTCCATTTCCCCATGCGGACCATCTTCGCGTTCCCGCTCTGGGTGACGCAGTTGAGCTCGTCGAAGTAGGGCTTGTCGCTCGGGAAGTGAAGCTCGGGGGTATCGGTCTCGACGTAATGGAGCCCGCCGAAGCCGAGCTCGGCGTAGATGCTGCGGAACTCCTCCTTCGGGTAGCCCCCACCCGTGAGCATGGGCCAGAGGCTCCGGCCCTGCACGCCGTAGGGAATCTCCTCCCCCAGGACTTCCAGGAGCGTGGGCATGATGTCGACCAGGGAGACGAAGTCGTCCCGGAGTGAGCTTTCAGCGACGATGCCCGGTCCCATGAAGAGCAGGGGAACACGGATCAGGCACTCGGGCATCCCCACCCCCTTGCGCTGAAGTCCGTAGTCGCCGGCGTAGTCTCCATGGTCGGAGGTGAAGATGATGATGGTGTCCTGTAGCAGCCCGCGCTCATCGAGGTGCTCGACGAACCGACGGACCTGGTCGTCGATGAGCCGAAGCATCCCGCAGTAGTTGGCCCGGTACCGCCGCCAATGGTCGTCGTAGCCGGGGTGCCTCTCTTCGATCATTCGGCGCTCCCACCGCCATTTGGTGCCCTTGCGGTCAAGCACCTCGGGCCCGGCGACGCGGTCGGGGACCTGGTCCTCGGAGAAAAGGCTGAAGTAGGGCTCGGAGACCTGGAAGGGGTTGTGGGGCTCAGGGAAGCTCAGCCAGAGAAAGGAGGGCCGGTCGTCCACGCCGTCGACGCACTCAAGGGCGTCGCGCACGATACGGTACGGAAGCTGGCACTCGACGGGGAAGGGAGTTGGTTCCAGGCTCAACGACGGGCCGCTGGCCAGCGGCATGAGCCAATCGTCCATCGCTTGCTCTTGGGCGGTCTTGGTTTCGGCCCGGCCGCCCCCCCGGTGGCCGTAGGTGACCACGAAGTCAAAGTCCTCCGGTTTGAGGTAGCTGTGGTTCTTCCCTACCAAGTTGATGGAATAGCCGTGTTCCCGCAGCACCTCGATGAGGTCGGTCGTGCGGAAGAGGTCCTTGATGCCTGAGTTCTGGCGCACGTGGGTAGCCTTGGGAAAGCGTCCGGTGAACATGCTGCACCGCGCCGGAGCACAGACGGGCATGGGGGTGTAGGCCCGACGGAAGCGAATGCCCCGGGCGCCCAGCGAATCGATGAAGGGCGTGGTGTCCAAAGGGAAGCCCTCGGCCTTCGAGAAATCGGCCCGCTGCTGGTCGGTCATGATGATGACGATGTTCGGTGCTGGCATCTCTTGCATCCTTAAACCTGGCTAGAGGCGTTCGCGCATCCTACCATGCCGCCTCCCGGACCGGGAGCGGGTCAACGGTCCAGGCCATCCGGTCGCAGAGCCTCTGCAGCATCTCCAGCTTGATGGTCTGGCACTCGGCGTCGGCCCATCGGTTGTGAGTCTCGTGGGGGTCCTCTTCGAGGTCGTACAGCTCGCCCACGTCCTGGCCGTGCACGGCGACGAGCTTGTGGCGCTCGGTCCTCACCATGGTAAGGTCGGTGGCCCGGTCCCGGCGCCCGCCGTGGGAGTTGTAGAACTCACAGTAGACGTCATCCCGGTGGCGGTCCGCCGAGGTCCCTCCGGACAGGAGCGGCCAGAGCGATTCCCCCTGCATGCTAGGACGACGTTCCAGACCAACCGCCCGGAGCAGCGTGGGCGCTATGTCGGTGAGTTCGACCAGAGCGGGGCTTCGGCGCCCGCCGGCGATGACCCCCGGCCACGAGATGACCAGGGGCACGTGCACCGCAGGCTCGTACAGATACGGACCCTTGAGGTAGATGCCGTGGTCGCCCAGCATCTCACCATGGTCGGAGGTGAAGATGACGATGGTGTTTTCCCGCTGGCCGGTCCGGTCGAGCGCGTCCAGCATCCGCCCGACCTCGCGGTCTATCACGTCCACCATGGCCCAGTACGCGGCACGAACCAGCCGATGGTCCTTCTCGGTCATTTCCGGGTAAGGATAGCCGCGGGCGCTCTGGTGGTTCTGTAACTGGAGGGGTGGCTTGCCGCCCAGTTCGCCAGGCACGTAGTTGGGCAGCGGGATCTCGTCCAGCATACCGACATAGCGCCCGAGGTACTCTTCTGGTGGATCAAAGGGAGGGTGCGGGTCAAAGCAGTTGTAGGAGAAAAGCCACGGACGGTCGAGGGAGGCACCGGCTTCAATGAAGTTCACGGCCTTCAGCGCACACCAGGTGGTCTGGTGATGCTCAGCAGGCATGCCGACCTGCACGTACTTCGAGCCGTCCAACGGTGACCGCCCGTACTCGACGCCCTGCTCCCGGAGCCAGCGGACGTAGTCGTTCGCGGGCCAGTCCGGGGCGGGGTGATGCGACCAGTGGAACTCGGCGTAGCCATCGTCGATTCGACGCTCCGTCGTCGGGCAGGCCCGCGGATTGCACGCAGAAAGGTGCAGCTTGCCCGAGAGCCCGCAGGTGTAGCCCGCGTCGGCCAGGAGTTTGGTGATGAGGACCTCGTCCTCGGGGATAGACTGGCCGTTCTGTCGGCAGCGCGTCGTCCGCGGGTACCTTCCGGTGAGAAAGCTGGCCCGGCTCGGCGTGCAGACCGGGTTCTGACAATAGGCGTGTTCGAACAGCACTCCTGTTTGAGCGAGACGGTCTACGTTCGGGGTGTGCACGAACCGGTTCCCGTAGCAGCCAAGCGTGTCGAACCGCTGCTGATCGGTACAGATCCAGAGAATATTCGGACTGTTCACGGCGCTCTCCTTCTCAAAGCTGGCTACCAGATATTGGCCGATTCGGGCTGGCCGTCAAGGGGTCTTCGAGCACGTTTTTCAATGGAGGGGGTCCCGACAGGCGGCAGAATCCGACCTGGAGCAAGGGTGGCAAGGGCCATCTGCCGGTTTGAGGCCGCAGAATGCGAGGAGAGAAAGGTGGCAGGAAGATCCGTCACGGAGTGGCCGGTCGGGTTGGCGGGGTAGCTCAGCGGTTAGAGCAGCGGAATCATAATCCGCGTGTCGGGGGTCCGAATCCCTCCCCCGCTACCAACGGAAGTCTTAAAACACGAAGACGTTACGAGTGACGCGCTTTTCCTCTTCGCGAACTTCAGACGTGTCATGATACGTATCTGATACGCCAGTCTGGAGCCGCGGCGCGAAGGCCACTGTGAGCTCCACACTGCCTCCCGCGACCACACCGATCAGAAGTACTTTTCGCACTTAACGTTATGTCATGCGCTCTGCCCCGGTGTGCCTCAGCAAGAGCCCTATTCCTTCTTAGCGAGAATCGGATTCTGAATCCGCGTGTCGACGGTTCGAGTCCCTACGCCGTTACCGGCGGCAAGGGCCACTTCTGAAGGTGGGCCTTCGCCACTTGCCCCGGCCCTACCCCAGTCTGTACAGCGCCATGGGGTTGTCGTGGAACATCTTGCGGACGAGGTCGAGGGCGGTGTCAAGGCTGAGGAAATCGCGGGCCACCTTCTCCGCCAGCACGTCGGCCACGCAGTGACGGGCCATGACGAGGTGCCCGTAGATGAGTTCGGGGGCGAACACGTCGGAACCGAAGCCCAGGAGCCGATACGCGGGCACCAGGTCGATCCACTCAGAGAGCAACTGCCTGGTCCCCTCCATGCTGATGGCGTAGCACCAGGCCAGGTTCAGCCAGACGTTCTGGTAGTGCTTCGCAAGCATGCCCATCTCCCGCGAGTAGGGGTAGCCGGCGTGGAAAAGGTCGAAGCGCACGTCCTTATACTTCCGCAGAAGGGGCAGGAGGTGCAGCGGGTTGGAGTACGGGATGTGGGCCCAATTGTTCTGCACCCCGGTGTGAATCTGGAAGATGAGCTCCATATCCCGGCAGAGCGATGCCAGCCAGTCGATCATGTGGTCCTGGAAGGCGTGCTCCTCGTCGGACGAGAGTTCCCGGCCCTGCACCGATTTGGCGTAGACCTGCCCGGCCTGGTGCTCGGAGACTTCCTCGACGGCGAGGGTGCGCCAGTAGGCGTGACCCAGCTTGATCCCCACCGCTCCACGGTCCTTGTAGCCCTGCATGAGCGTGGTGACGGCCTCCTTGACCGCAGCCAGGTCGGACAGCTCCATGCCAACGTGCTGGGCCAGTTGCTCGCGCTGCTCCTGGCGCACGGCGTGCAGCGCGCCCTCCATGCGAATGACGGCAGTGAAATACTCGGGCTCCCAATCCTGGTACCAGCGGACGTTTCGGACCTGGGTGATGATGTTGCAGGTGTCGACGGCAATGTGGTGGTACCAGTCCGGGTCCCGGCTCTTCTCGCGAACGGCGTCGTTGACCTGCCCCCAGTTGGCGTCGGTCAGGTCGTCGTCCTCTAGGCCGAACAGTCCCTGGAGGGTGATGATGACGTGGCGCCAGTAGGAGACGTTCCGGGCTTTGTCGAGCACGCCCTTGAGGAACTCCCACCGCTCCTCGTCGGTCGCCTCCCCGGGGATGCGCCGGCCGGCCGTCGCGAGAATGTCGCGCGTGAAATAGCCCACCAGATTGAAGAGGCCGAATCCTCCTTCATGGCCGTAGTACTCGCTCTTGAGCATGGTGTGGGAATGGCAGTCTACGATCCGGAGCTGCTCCAGCTCCGCCAGCACGCGGTCACGAACAGCTGCCTGCTTCGCCTGTTTCACAGTCATCGTCGTCCCTTTGCAGATCCCAACTCACGGCGCCTCGGGGCGGTCCGAACCTCGGGCCTGCAGTGTTGCTCCGGAGCGCGTGAGTACGCTACTTCGCAGACCCTCTGCCGAGCGGGCCGATGTACTTCCTTGCCACCACAACGTCGTCCAAGTAAACCGTGTTGACCGGGTTGATGGTGTCGTCCTTGGTCACGTAGAGCAATAACCAGAAGCTGTTCAGTTTGAGGTCGTCAGTGGTGCGCCAGTTGAAGCCCCCGTAGTGCACCAGGAGCTTCCCATCCACCCACGCTGCCAGCTCACCATCGAACGCCTCAGGGTCACTGTTGGCCTTGAGCATGAACTCGAAGCAGTACCAGCGGTCGCGTTCAGGCCGCCAAGGCTCCTCAGGAGTGAAATGGGTGCCCCAGTGAGTGGTCATGTGATGCCAGTAGGTATACATGGACAGGTGGCACTTCCACTCTGTCTTGCTCTCACGGTGCACGTCCATGCACGAACTGAAGCGTTCGTCACCAGCTGGCGTACTGCCAGCCTTGCCGACGGGATAAGGATGCGTTTCTTTGTCAGCGATGAGGTTCACAAAGTGGTGGATGGCACCGCAGTCCTTGTCGAACTTCACGTAGAAGCGGGCGAAAAGCTGATCCCAGCCGGGCAGGAGTGGTGTGAAGAGGTGGCAGCCCGTGTCCTTCTCAAGCGTCGCGGTCATGGCAAGAGCTAACTTCCCCGAACTCCCTGGAGGCACGTCATTGAGAAAGTCCATGCCGTCAGGATTCTTCACGCTGGTCCACTTCCCAGAGCCTTTGAGCGTTTCGATGTGCCCATGTTCGAAGCCCTCAGCGAGCACGACAGCTGGGTCTGTCTCCAGGCCACTGTCGGCACGGTACTTGGCCGCGAGGCCGGTGTGACCTTCAGGCAGCGCGCCTTTCAAACGATAAGGACGAGGTATGTCCTCAGCGACCAAGGCCTTCGATACTGCCAGGGCTATAGTGAACGCAGCTACAGCCGACCCCCGAGAGTTCATGATCTCGTACCTCCTTACTCAACGCTAGCGTCTTCACGCCAGCGGACATTTCCCAGATGGACGTCTCCGCCAGACTCCATGACCCCGCCATTTGCGCTTTACCTCGTCCGCCGGGTCTGTCAAGGTCTATCCACCTGCCAGCAGTCCTCGCCTGTCCCGGAATGCCGGTTCCAGGGCTTCCCGGTGGCTTTCCGACCACTCCGAGACCGTCCTCCTCGATGTTGAGCACGGCACGTGGTCCGGGCGTTCCGCTGGTCACCCGGGCACTGGTCCACCTGACGAAGGCGTTGAATGCGCTCAAGGATGGTGGCCAGCAACTCCTTGGCCAGCATCCATAGGGCTTCTCCCTTGTCGCCTGGTCAGGGACGGTTGATGTCGTTCCGCCAGTAGTCGAGGTGATAGTTGCGGTCGCCGTTGTTCCAGTCAGTGTTCCAGACCTTGCTCACCATCCCGGTGGAGCCGTCCCCTGAGACGTCGCCCACGACCACGTCGTGCCAGCCCGGTCGGCCCTCATGAACGACCACCGGCTCGAAGGTGGGGTTCCTGCCCCCGGAGTTCACCCAGATGACGCCCCGTTCCTTCAGGCCCTCCGGCTTCATGGGCAGCACACCTAAGCCCGACATTGGAGACGCGTCTTCCTGCTCCCCGGCGAAGATGTCCGGGTTGCCACCGTCCTGATCGAAGTCGGCCACGGCCAGCG
>CBDVDV010000102.1:0-13158 GCA_965372835.1 uncultured bacterium
GGGAATACGGCCCACGGGTGCTCCGGCCGCGGCGGGGCACCCGTGCCACCCAGGGTGTGGCCAGGCCGGTCTTGCCCGGCCTGGGCAGAGGCCCTTTTGCCTGGGCACACGAGGGTCGCGCCGCCGTAGGGGTGTGGCCAGGCCGGTCTTGTCCGGCCTGGGCAGAGGCCCTTTTCCCTGGGCGCACAAGGGTCGCGCCGCCGTAGGGGTGTGGCCAGGCCGGTCTTGCCCGGCCTGGGCGGAGGGCCCTTTTCCCTGGGCACACAAGGCTCGCGCGCGCGTAGGCAACTAAGACCTGGCATGTTCAGAATCGTGAACACCTGTCGCCGGTCTTCAACATCTATTCCCCGGTGCGCGGGCCGGTAGAATGGCGTTTCCTTGTGTTTTCCCCTTATGGAGCCGTCAGACGGACTCGCGGGCGTCCATGGCCACCGAGGTATCGCTAACGGTCTCCACCTGGTGGCCGAGCCCGCCCCGGGCGAGGGCCATCACTTCGCGCGCCGCAGCGTCATCGTCTACGATCAGGAGGATCCGCAGCCCCTTCTCACCCGTCACTGGTCATCCCCGTCCCGGTCGCTATAGACCTCGACACGGTCCCGGCCGGCCTCTTTGGCTTTGTAGAGCGCGGCATCTGCGCGGCGAAGGAGATCGGCCACTGAACTGCGGGGCTCCCAAAAGGCGACACCGACACTGATGGTGGGGACGGGGTCCGGGAGGGCCTTGACCGCCTCTCTGAGCCTTTCCGCCAACCGACGTGCGCCAACGGGAGGTGTCTCGGGCGCCACCACACAGAACTCCTCGCCTCCGTAGCGACCGACAAAGTCGCTGGCACGAGCGGTCTGCTGCAGGGCAGCTGCGCACTGCTTGAGCACTTCATCGCCCGTCTGGTGCCCGTGTTTGTCGTTCACCTCTTTGAAGTGGTCGAGGTCGATCATCAGAAGGGCGAACAGATGTCCCGTACGGCTCGAGCGGGCGACCTCTTCCTCCAGCTTTTGAGTCAGGTGTCTCCGGTTAGCGACGGAAGTGAGTTCGTCGGTAACGCTCAGCTCTGCCAGCTTCTCGACCATGCGTGCCAGTTCCTGTTCCCGGCGCTGTCTCCTTTGGGCATTTTGAATGGCAAGTTCGAGCAGGTCCGCTGTCAGGAGGTCTTTGACCAAGTAGTCGTAGGCGCCGGCCTTCATGGCCCGGACTGCCTTCAGCTCGTCGCCTTTGCCAGTGACGACGATGACAGGCACGTCCCCTTGGTGTTTATGAAGTTCTTTGAGCAGGTCCAGACCGTTCCTGCCTCGCCCCAGGCTCAGGTCGAGGAAGATGAGGTCGAAGCGCTCACCGGCCAGGCATCGCTTCGCCTCCTCCTCCCCCGCAGCACGGACCAGGGTGACCGCGTACTCGGTCATCTCGGCTGCGTACCGACCGAAGATGTCCGCATCCTCGTCGTCGTCTTCCACCAGGAGGGCCCGGATATTCTGGACCTCGCTCATGGCTTTAGGACCTCACCTCCGTCAGGGATTTCAGCGAAGTAGAGCCAGTACTGGCCAATGGTGATGACCGCTTCCAGGAACTTGTCGAACTCCACGGGCTTGGTGATGTAGGTGTTGGCGCCGTCGTCGTAGCAGTGGAGCACGTCGGCCTCCTCGCTGGAAGTGGTCAGCACCACGACGGGTATTCGCCGCAAACTTGCGTCGCGCTTGATCTCCTTGAGCACCTCACGACCGTCGAGGCGGGGCAGGTTCAGGTCAAGGAGGATGAGGCTGGGCCGAGGGGCTGTGGCGGCGTCACTGTACCGACCGGTATGCTGCAGGAACTCCATCGCCTCTTCCCCGTCGCGTACCACGAAGAGCGGGTTGGCAATCCTTCCCTTCTTAAACGCTCTTCGAGTGATCTCGATGTCCTCGAGATCGTCTTCCACCAGAAGGACTACCGCAGCACTCTCAACAGGACTCAAGGTCTTCCTCCTTTCTCTCGGACGCAATGGGCAGCGTGAAGCAGAAGGCTGTGCCCTTTCCCAGCTCCGACTCGGCCCAGATCCTGCCACCGTGTCTCCGGATCACCTTTTCGCAGAGCGCCAGCCCCACTCCGGCACCCTCGTACTGCTCGCGTGGATGCAGACGCTGGAAGACGCCGAAGATTCTCTCCAGGAAGCGCTCCTCAATGCCGATGCCGTTGTCGCGCACAGAGAGGGTTGCGTAGTCGCCGTCGACTTCTGCACTGACGGTGACCTCCGGCGCCCTCTCAGGTGAGCGAAACTTCAGGGCATTGCCGATCAGGTTCTGGAACACCCGCTCCAGTTGGACAGCATCGGCCATCACCGTCGGGAGCTCATCTTCAACCACGACCTCAGCCTGGCACTCCCTCACCTGCTCGCCCAAGGTGTCGAGCACACTGTCGATGACTTGGCGCACCTCCACCGGCACCAGTTCGCCTCCCCGGGTCCCTACCCGCGCCAGTGTCAGCAGGTGTTGGATGAGTTCCTTCATGCGCAGCGCTGCGCCCTGCATACGCTGTAAGTGCTCCCGCCCCTCCGGAGGAATGTGCTCTGCGCAGTCCTCCATCAGGAACTGACCGAAGGTGTGGATCTTGCGCAGCGGGTCCTGGAGGTCGTGGGAAACGGTGTAGGTGAAGTCCTGGAGGTCGCGGTTGGAGCGTTCCAGTTCAGCGTTGGCCAATCGCAGTTCTTCCGTACGCTCGGCGACCTTCTGCTCCAGGGAGGAATAGGTTGCGGACAGCTTGGCGGCCATCCGGTTGAACTCGTCGGCCAACTGTTCGATCTCGTCGCCGGTCCTGATGCTCAGGCGGTAATCCAGTTCACCGGCGCCGATGCGCTCCGAGCCCTCGTGCAGCTCGTGGATGGGGCCGGAAATGTGACGGGCCAAGAGGGAAGCCAAAACCAAGCCACCCCCGGCCAGCAGCAGGCCAACGAGGACAACGGCTCTCCTGAGCCTGATAACGGGCGCAAAGGCCTCCTTGACGTCCACCTCTGCCAAAAGGCTCCATCCCATCTCCGCGATATGGTCATGCACCCCCAGGGCACGAACCCCACGGTAGTCAATCGCTACCAAGGCCTCGTGCTCGTGCTCCTCCGGAAGTTGCCCCTGGCGCATTGCCCTGATGTCCGCCAGCGCCGCGCGGGCGTTGTCGGTGTCTACCCTCAGGTTTAGGAAGGTGTCCTCTTGGAACCTGGAGGGCGTGATCATGAGGCCGTCCTCGTTGATGAGGTAGGTCTCACCGGTCTCGCCCAAGCCGGTGCGGTCGGTAGTGATGGTGTCGAGCTCTGCTGTGTCCATATGCGCAACCAGGACGCCGAGGAGATCACCCCCCGGCCCCCGCAACAGCGGCGCCGAGATGGCGATCGAATCCCTTCCCGTGATCGCTGAGCGGTGGGCGTCCTTGATGAAAGGAGCGGTGCGGGCGCCCAGAAAGCAGCCATCTGTAGACCTGTCCAGGCCGATGTGTTCGGGGGTGGCGGAAGCGACAACGACGCCATCCCCATCGAGAAGGCAGAGCTCGTAAAGGTCCACCTCCACCCCCAGCTTCGCGGCCAAACGTGCGTTGAGCCCCTGCACGACCGAGGCCCGATCCGGAGCACCGGCCTCGAGGGCTCGAAGGCCGTCGGCCAGTTGCGCCGACCTCGCCGCCATGCTGATGATCTCTGTGTGCGCCTCGATGAATGTGCTGACGTGTGCCACCCGCGACTGGGCGACAGATTCCAGGTGGGCGAAGGCCTCCTCCAGCAGCGAGTTCCTGGCGATGCGATAGGCGGCACTCCCCACCACGGCCACGACAGCAACCACACCCACTATCACTGTCACCATCAGTCTGGTCTGGAGCCGCATCTTCATCTTGGCCTCACTTCGTCCTCGTAGAGGACCCGGAGGATCCCGGATGAGAGGCCTTCGGCCGCTCCGGGCTCTGCAGCTTCGCGCGCTTCTTCGAAGCCACGGCCTTCCCCCTTCGCCTCACTGAGCAACTGGCTCCCAGAGCTGGTGAATGATGCCGTTCCCTTTCTCGTGTTCCTGCGAAGCAGGCATGTAGTCGGCTCCTACATCGCAAGCTCTTGGTGAAGTTCTGCGATTCTCCGAAGGGCGAGCGGAGATGGCTTGCCCCGGCGGTTCTCCCACCGGTTGACGGTGGAGAACGTCACCCCAAGTCTGGCAGCAAACTGCTCCTGGGTAAGCCCGGCCCCGGTCCGCAGCTGCCTTATCATCTCGGCAGTAGTGCTCTTGCTGACCTCGTCCATCTCTCCTCCATCACCATTCTGCGCCCTTACGTCCAAGAACGCTGGGCAAATCATATCGCAGATGCTATAGCGGCTGGTCCTTCCGTGTCAAGAGGTTCCTGCTTTGAGTCATCCCCAGTTCTCCTTTCTGATTTGGGTGAGGAGGTGGACGACGATGACCACCTGGGTGTGGGCAGGACAGAGGTCCTTGAGCAGTCGAAAGAAGCCTTCTTCCAAGGCATTCTGGCTCTTGAAGAGCTTCCATTTCTCATAGGCGGCAAAGAGAATAGGTATGCTGCGGCCCCGCAGGGGCACCGCGCCGCAGAGGGGACTTTCACCGACCAGTTCACACCCCGCCCTGGAGCGGGATAGCGCTTGCTAGCGCTGTTCTTTTCTGCTCTATTTGGCGCTGCCATGCACAAGGGAATGTGGAGCAGTTACCTGTACGAACTGTCGCCTGAGGAGGCGATAAGGGAGTTCGCCCGAAAGGGCTGGCGGCACCTCGAACTTTCGACGGAGCACGGCGCAGCGTTGCTCGAGCGAGGCGAACCGGCTCAGGTCGGTGAGCAGTTCCGACGATTCTGTGCCCACCTGGAGGTGGCACTTCCCCAGGGGCACCTCCGGCTCCGCGCCGACATCGCCCTTCCCGACGGTGACTCCCGCCGACGCGAGATAGACGACCTGAAGCGCTGGATTGAACTGTTCTCGAGCCTGGGCATCCAAGCCGGGGTCCTGCACCCCGGTGGGCAGAGCCGGCACGATCCGACCCGGACACCCGACGAGGTCTTCCGTATCGTCGCCGAATCGCTGAGAGAACTCGTAGCGCACGCCCGGGGCACCCCGAACGCTGCCAAGGTGGCCATGAACGACCTGAAGGCCCTCATCAACCAGATGGAGGCACAGACGGACAAGAAGATCGACCCTGATACCGCAGCTGAGATCATCGAGCGCGCCGAGCGCATCATCGCCCAACTCGGCGGCTAATCGAGCGTCGAGCGTAGAGTGGCGGAACTGAAAGAGGTCTCTCAAAGGCCGGTGAGGGTGGCATGTCCCCGATGACCCCTCACCGGCCCAGCCTCCCCCGGGCGCGTGGTCTGCGCGCTCGGGAAGCGCCTCGATGCCCTCTTCGAGGGCCGAACCATCCGCGCGCCTGCGGAGGGGTCTGCTCGTACCAGTCCGTATGGAAAGACCCCTCCCTACCCGCCGTACGGCGGGGACCCGTATGGGTACGAGCGAATCTGACGCCCACCCGAGACCGGGCAGGTGTTGGCTTTGACTGCCGATGGTCGATAGAATGTTAAGGTGAAGACGTGAGGGGGAGTCGGCGTCTTTATCAGGGGAACGTGGACGAGGCGGGACGGTTGGTTTCAGGGTGAACGATGCCCAGTTTAGCCGTGGCTAACGTGCTGCATCGCAAGGGGCGAACGGCCATCAGCGTGGTGGCCGTGGCCGTGGGGGTGATGGCCGCGCTGGTGCTCACCGGGCTCACCCAGGGGAGTCTCCGCGAGGTGGTCGAGCGGATGCAGAACGTGGACGCCGACCTCGCCGTGCACCTGCGTGGGTGGTCGCTGGTCCTGGACTCGGGCTGGCCCCTGCCCATGAGCGCCCGGCAGAAGTTGCTGGCCATCGAAGGGGTCGAGCGCGCGAGCCCGGTGGCCGCCACCCGCTTTGTCATCTTGGGGCAGGGGCACACCGCTTACGGCATCGACCCGAGCGACTTCTCCGAGGTGGGGGGCTACCGAAAGATCCTCCAGGGCCGGGAACTCGAAAGCGGTCTGGAGGTGGTCATCGACCAACGGCTCGCCCAGGCCGGGAACTTCCAGGTGGGCGATCGTATCGAGGCGCAGGGCCTCAGCCTCCCCGTGGTGGGCATCTGCGAGACGGGCATCCCCGTGCGCATCTTCCTGCCCATCGACGCGGTGCAGGAGCACATCGCCCACTCGGACCGGGTGACCTTCTTCTTCGTCAAGTGCACCTCCCCCGATGCCATCGACGCCACCGCCGGTCGCATCGAAGAAACACTCCCCAGCCTGAAAGCGCAGGCTCTCTCCAACTACTATCGCATCCTGACCACCACCTTCCGGGGGCTACACCAGTTCATGCTGGCCGTCATCTCCGTCGCCTTGGGTATAACCTTTCTCTCCATCCTGCTGACCATGTACACGGCCGTGGTCGAGCGCACGCGGGAGATCGGCATCCTCAAGGCCATGGGGGCGACGCGCTGGTACATCACCAAGGAGGTGCTGACCGAGTCGGTGGCCATCTGCTCGGCGGGTGTGGTGGTGGGGATGCTGCTGAGTGTGGCCGTCAGGGCCGTCATCGAGTGGCGCTTCCCGCTGCTGACGGTGGAACTTCGGCCTCGGTGGTTCCTGATGGCCGCGGCGTTGGGCATTGTGGGAGGTGTGTTGGGGGCGCTGTACCCCGCGTCCTTAGCGGCCCGGCGGGATGCGGTCGAAGCACTGAGTTACGAATAGGCAGGCGCGGATAGATGGGTGACACGGTTCTTCAAGCCAGGGCAGTGGAGAAGGAATACTGGACGGACTCGGTGCGCGTGCCCGTGCTGCGCGGCGTGGACCTGACCGTCGAGAGCGGGGAGTTCGTGGCCGTGATGGGTCCGTCGGGCTGTGGCAAATCGACGCTGCTCTACGTCCTCAGTGGCTTGACCAGGCCCACGGCCGGTGAGGTGGTGGTAGCCGGCGTCGCCACCAGTGGGCTCAGCGACGGCCAACTGACCCGGTTGCGGCAGCGCGAGATGGGCTTCGTCTTCCAGCGCTTCAACCTCCTGCCCACCCTCTCGGCCGAGGAGAACCTCCGGCTGGCTCTCAAGATCAAGCGGAATCGCAGAGGTCGGAGACCCAACGGCCGAACCCCCCTGGTTCCACCCGCCGAACTGCTCAAGCGCTTCGGCCTGGGTCACCGACGACGACACCGCCCCGCTCAGCTCTCCGCCGGCGAGCAGCAGCGGGCGGCCATCGCCCGGGCCATCATCGCCCAGCCCTCCATCGTCCTGGCCGACGAGCCCACCGGGAACCTGGACTCGGCCAACGCCAAAACCGTCCTGGATATCTTCGCAGAACTCAACGACGAGGGCCACACCATCCTCATGGTCACCCACAACCCGGAGGTCGCCTCCCGGGCCGGTCGGGTGCTGCGGATGCGCGACGGTCGCTTCGTCGGGCCTGACCCCAGCGGCGGCGAGGGGGAGGTGGAGCGGTGAGCGCACCCATCACGGAGGAGACCTACGGGCTGACCGACATCTCCTACCGGAAGTGGTTCTGGTGCTTCGTGGCGCTCTTCAGTGCGGTGGCGTTCCTGGTCCTGGGAGAGGTCATTCCCGTCCGCTACGCCAACCTCGCCGGCTACTTCCTCTACATGAGCATCGCCTGCACCTTCTTTCCGCTCAACACGCTCTGGATCGTCCTCTGGATGGCCACCCAGTTCCCCGCCTGGCTGGTGGCCTTGGTGGGCGCGGCGGGGACGTCGGCGGCCAACCTCAACGACTACTACCTCCTCAGTTACCTCTTCGAGTTCGACCGCGTCAAGCGGCTCCGCAACCGGCGGGCCTACCGGCGGGCCGTGGCCTGGTTCGACCGCGCCCCCTTCCTCACCCTGACGGTCTTTTCCTTTCTGCCCATCCCCGTGGACGTGGTGCGCCTGCTGGCCATCAGCCGACGCTACAGTCGCTTCCGGTTCACCGTTGCGTCCCTTCTCGGCCGGCTTCCTCGCTACTACGTACTGGCCCGGGGCTGGCAGTGGCTCGGTTTGCCCAACTGGGCTATCCTGGTGGTGGTGGGGGCGGCGGCCGCGCTGTTCCTGCTCCGTCACCTGCGCTGGGGTCGGCTGTGGGGGCGAGCACGTGGGCCCAAGGTCGGCGCTAGCCCGACCATTGCCGAAACGGAGGCGACCGGTGAATAAGTTGTTGCTGTTGCTGACTGTGGTGGCCGTGGCCGCAGGTGCGGTCGTGGCTGAGGAGGCGGCTCCGATCCGATCCGCCGTACGGCAGAGCGAACTCGACCGGGTGCTGGCGGCCATGCAGAAGGCGGCCGATGAGGTGAAGGACCTCTCGGCTGACTACACCGGCTACCGGTTCCTGGCCGACTTCTATGAGAGTGAAGAGGAAGCAGAGAGGAAGTCAGGAAGGCTCTACTTCAAGAAGCCCGAGTTCGTTCGCATCGACCAGGCCAAGCCCTACGAGAAGCACTTCTACGTCACCCCCGAGCGCTTCGTCGAGTACCGCCCCGACACCGACGTGGCCACCCTCGTCCGCCGAGACCGCGCCCGCGAGCCCGAAGGCACCGAGACCCTGGCCATCGCCATGGGCACCGCCCCCAGCAAACTGCGTGAGCGCTTCACCCTCTCCCTCGTCGACGACCCCGACCTCACCGACGAGGAACGCCAACGGCTGCGGGTACTCGAACTCACCCCCAAGAAGGACGATCTGCCCGAGGAGGCGGCGGGGGTGGTCAAGGTGTGGCTCTGGATTGACACGGGTGACTGGCTGCCCCGGCGGGTGAAGAGTTTCGAGCGCGACCAAGACTACGAGACCTTCCTCCTCTCCAACATCAAGACGAACCAAAGACTGTCAAAACGCCTGTTCGAGTTCACCCCTGGCCCCAAGACCGTTATCGACGATATGACCGCGTCTCCGCCTCCAGGGGAGATGTAGGGGGAGCGTAGGCGTGCGCCCGACACTGCTGCTCCTGGCCGCCACCTGCCTCGGCGTGGCGGCCCTCAGCGCCCAGGCAGCCGAGCCCGGCTTGGTCGGCGGGAATGTCGGTCCTCGCCCCAACGATACGTCGGAGGTCAGGCATTCCTCCCTGAGCGGGCAACCCGTGGGCGCTGCGCTTCGGGCCCTGGACTGGTGGGAAGAGATCGTCGTCCAGGTCCGGAAACTCGAAACCTACGAGAAGTCCGAAGAAGCCCTGCGGGCCGGGCTCCCTTCCAGCAACGACTCCCTCGACTGGTTCGTCCTGGGGCCTATCCCGGCCAAGAGCCGGTCAGACTACTACCGCTCCTATCCGCCCGAAGAGGGCATCGACCTGACCGGCGCCGTGGTCATCGGCGAGACCCAGTTCTCCTGGCAGCGCCCCTACCCGGAAGGGAAGACCGGCTCCGGCCTCAACCTCCGTAACCTCCTCAAGGCCGAGAAGGGCGGCGTCGCCTATCTCTACCGGGAACTGGTCGCCGAGGAGGCGAGCGACACCGGCTTCTTCGTCGGCTTCTACACCGGCTGTCGTATCTGGCTGAACGGCAAGGAGGTCTTCTTCAGCGATTCCTCCGCTTACAACGAGCCGGACCGTATCGAACTGCCCGTCCGCCTGCACGCCGGGGTCAATCGCATTCTGGTCAAGACCTTTTCCCGCTCCTCCTCCTGGAACTTCTACTTCCACACCGGCCCGGTGCATCCGCGCAAGGCCCGCATCAAGGGCCGCTGGCTCCTGGCCGACCTCTTCCCCGAGGAGCCCGAGCAGCAGTTGGCTGCCCGGCTCGCCGTGGTGCGCGACCTGCTCGGCCTGAAGGACCAGGCCTCACTCCAGGCCGCCCGGGAACTCCTGGCTGAACTGGCTGAGGCCGGCCCCCTCACCGAGAAGTTTATCGAGACCGCCCGACGGGTGGCGCAGACCGGCGTCGACCGGGGCAAGCACGCCGAAGCCGAGCGCACCTGGTCGCTGGTGCTGGAACTGCTTGCCCGCGCGCCCGAGGACCTCCGCGCCGGAGTCGAGCCCGTGGCCCTGGCCGGACTGGCGGCCGCCCGCGGCCGACTGGGTGACGTGCGCGGGGCCCAGCGCGTCTATCGCCGGCTGGTCAGCGAATACCAATCCGCCGAGGTGGCAGCCGAGGCCCTCTGGACCCTGGCCGAGTTCTACCGTCGTGAAGGACGCACCTGGCTGGCCCGGCCTCTCTACGAGCGGCTCCTGAGCGACCTCCCCGACGGCAAACGGGTGAAAGGCGCGCGCACACACTTGGACTGGTGCAAGCAATTCGCGGGCGACCGGCCCGGCCGAAAGGGCAGTTTCAGCGCCACCCGCCACCTGGCCCAGGCCGTCCGCCTGGAGCAGGCGGGCGATGCCCCGAGCGCCCTCCGCCTCTACCTGGAAGCCCTCGAGCGGTGGCCCGACGAACTGGTGCGGGTGCCGAGCGAGGGCGCGACCGGGTTCGCCGAGGTCCGTCTGCTCAGTGTCGCGCGTATCGTCAGGGAAAAGGCCCACGCCCTCTGGTCGGCGCTTCCGCCGGAGGTGCAGGCCGAAGTGGGCGCTGCTGCCGACAGGGCCCTGGCTGAGGCCATCCGCTCATACGAGTCGCATGACCGACCGGCGGACGGCCACGACGCGCTTCCTCGGCTACTGCGCCTCCATCCCCTGGCGCCTTCGACTGCCGAGGTGCTGAGCGGCTGGGCTAGCGTGCTGATGGAGCGGGGGGAGTTGGCCCGCGCTGCCGCCGTGCTGATCAGGCTCCTCGGCGACTACCGTCTCCCGTTAGCCCGAGAAGCCCAGGCCGCCGCCCGCCTCGCCTTCTGCGCCCGACTGCTGGACGATGATCGGCTCCGGGTCGAGGCCCGCCGACACCTCAGCCAACTTCCCCCAGGCACCACCATCACCTGGGCCGGACAGGGGGCCTCGCCCGCCGACGTGCTGGCCTGGCTGTCGGCAGAAGAAGGGCCGGCCCCGCCGACCCTCCCCCGACTCAATGGGTTGCCCCATCGGCCCGTCATCGTTCGGCTCCTGCCCGACATCACCGGGCAGCAACTCCTCAACCCCCGCTGGCCCACGCCACGGACACCGGTGCCCTGGCGGCCCGTCCTGACCGATAGCGTCCTCTACACTTACGACCAGCAGGCCGCTCGAGCCTTGACGCTCGATGGGAAACTGCTCTGGCGCAGCCGACCCTATCCCCGGCCGGTGCGGGCGGTGAAGGGCCGGAACTTCAAGGGGCTCAGCGCCTACCTCACCGTGGTGGACGACCGTCGACTCTACGCAGTGCAACTCGCCGCCGACCGCACCTTCCGGGCCACCCGCACCGCGCTCTTCGCCTACGACCGGGCCACCGGCCAGGTGCTCTGGAGCACCGAGAACGAACCCGCGCTCTCCCACTACGACGTCGCCTCGCCGCCGCTGGTCGCCTTCGACCGGCTCTACGTGGTGGCCCACAGTCGGCAGGTGCTCAGCGACCAACTCCTGGTCACCCTCGACCCGGAGACGGGCCGCGTGCTCTCGACCACGCTGCTCGCCTCGCTCAACGGCAACCTCAAGGTCTTCCGGGATCCTCGCTACACCTACGAGTACGACGCCGTCTCCCTGGTTCCGCCCCCGGTCGCGGACACCCGGCACCTCTACGTGGCCACGCAGACGGGGGCCGTGGTCGCCGTCTGCGCGCTCAGCGGCGAGGTGGATTGGATTCTGGAATACCCCCGCACCTCACTCGTTAGCACCGACGACACCTTTATCATCAACTACATCTGCCGAGGCCTGAGCCGACCGGTGGTGACCGGCGACCTCGTGCTGGTCGTGCCTCGCGACAGTGGCGACCTGCTGGCCATCGACCGGGCCAGCGGCGAACTGCGCTGGCGGCGGGACGACTACGAGTTCTCCGAACTCTGGGGTGTGGCCGCAACGGACCAGGACGGGGTGGTCGTCGCCGGCGACGTGCCGGGCGGGGTGCTGGCCTGCTCGGCTGAGACGGGAGAGGTGCGTTGGTACTGGCGGCCGCCGGCGGGGGGAAAGAGCGGCCGCGGCCTGGTCGCCGACGGCCGGGTGCTGGTGCCCACCGGGAAAGCCCTCTACGAACTCTCCCTCTCCCACGGTCGCGTGCTCACTGTCAAGCCGCTGGGGGTTCCCTGCCGGGAGGTCACCGCCCTGGCCGGGGCCGCCGGGGGCCTGACCGCAGCCTGGGAGGGAGGACTGCTCCTCTGGCCGGCTCAACTCACGGCTCCCTCCCCGGGCCTCGATGAGACCTTCGCCGAGATGCCAACCAGGTTTCGCCACAGGCGAAAATCGGAGAGGTCGGAGACCCCACTGGTAGAGCAGGTGAGCAGTAGAACAGGCGAACCTGCGGTCTCCTGGTCACCTGTTCAAGCGGCCTGGGCGCCGGTGTCGCCCGTGGCCGGTGCCGGCACCCAGGTGGCCGTCTTTCCCGCCGAGGGTGGCGAGGACGTTGTTTCCTGGGACGGCCGGTGGCTGAGGCTCCACCGGCTGGCTCGCGGCTCGACTGAACTCGCCGAAGTCCGACCGCTGCTCCGCTGGAGGCGGGCCCTGGGGTCGGCGGTTTCCCTGGTGCGGGCCAACGCTGGGCTGGTGGTGGTGGCGGCGGGGCCGGAACTGGTGGCCCTGGAGCGGGAGACGGGGCGAGAGGTCTGGCGCTGGAGCATCCCGGTGCGGAGCGGCGGCTACTGGTCCTTCGACAACAGTTCGCGAACGTTCACCGAGGTCCGTTTAGCCAACGGGCTGGTGGTGGCGGGGCTGTACCGGAGCGTCTGGGCCCTGGACGCGCAGACGGGCGCCGAACGTTGGCACTTCTCCTGTGAGTACGACCTGCGCGCCCTGAGCGTGGACCGCGAGTACGTCTACGCCGTCACCTCCGACTACCGCCGGTACCTTCGCCTCTACGCCCTCGACCACCGCGACGGCCGACCGCGGGCCGACGCCGAGTTCCGCGACCTGGACGCCCGCAATCTCCACCGCATCATCGACGGACCCCGCCTCTGGACGTACGAACGCAACCGACGACGCATCACCGCCTACGACCTCACCCGAGCCAGCCAGACCTGGCAGGAATCCTACCCGGAACTCGAGAGGTCCGGATACCTGGGCCACGACGACCGCTACCTGTTCTTCATCCTCCAAGCCCCGCGCGGGCAGCCCCCACGCCTGCTGGCCGTTGAGAAGGCTGCCGGCGCCCAGGCCTTCCTCGTTCACAGTCCCGAGTTCCAGACAGCCCTGAAACTC
>CBDVDV010000103.1:0-13089 GCA_965372835.1 uncultured bacterium
GTTCACCGCGCCCGGGAACGGCTCTACGAGGAGCTTTCTCGTGCCGGCTTCCTCGGAAGGGAGGGGCGCCGATGAACTGCCGGGAAGTACAAACTCTCATCCACAAGGAACTCGACCGCGAACTGAGCGAGGGGGAGCGCCAGGAACTGGAGCGCCACTTCGAGGCCTGCTCGGCCTGCTCGGCTGAACGCGACGGGCTTGCCCGACTGCTCGGAGCAGCCCGGGACATGCGTCTGCGGGACGGACCTCCTCCAGACCTGGCCCGGAGAGTGGCAGCGCGCATACAGCGTCGTAGGCGCTTCCGACTGGCCCTTGGCGCAGGGCTTGCCGCCGCTGCGGTGCTGCTTCTGTGCCTGATGCTCTGGCCTGGGGGCACGTCGATCGAGCCGCCGGCCCCTTCCCCCGCGCGAGTGGAGCCAACCTACCAGGCCTCAGCACCACAGGAAGGACAGTCTGAGGCGACGTCGGCCCTGAGCCCTGAAGAGACCATCGCCTGGCTGGAGGACGCCTGGCAGCGTACAACGACCCAACTGAGTGCGGACCTGTCCTCCATGCAGATTTCCCTGCTGCCCGAAGACTTTGACTGGCGGGAGGAGTTGCAGAAGGAACTTCGCGAGACCGGGAGCATCGTGCTTCAGGTCACTCGAGAAGTGGGCGCGCAGTGGTTGCCCCTTCAAGTACCGCGAATGGAACCCAGCCGCCAAAACGGCTGACAACCCGAGAGAGGGAGGTGTGAACGATGGGAAGGAAACGCATTGTCGCCCTGATGCTGATAGTCGGACTCGTGATAGGTTCCGTCCCCGTGGTGGCCCAGGACGCGCCGCCGGCTCCGGCCAAACAGGTGGACATCCGCGCCCTGGTGCCCGAGAACGCGGTGGTTTTCGTCGAGGTGAACGACCTGGCAGGGACCTGGGAGGCCATCAAGGCCGGTCCCCTGTATGAGCAGTTGCTTGAAACCGAAGGGGGAAAGCACCTTCGAGTGCTCGCTGCAGCGGTACAGATGGCGTTCGAAGTGGAGATCGGCGTCACGCTCGAAGGACTCATCACCGAGATCCTGGGCGAACGCATAATCCTGGCTGCCTGGCCCCACGACCGACCTCAGGAAGGCGGCACAGCAGACGTTCTTCTCGTCCAGGTGACCGACCCGGCTCGGGCAGCAGACGTGCTGTCGGCCATCAGGCAGTCAGAAGTAACTCAGGGAAAGGTCGAGCGGTACGAGGAAGTGACGTACCGGAGTCATACCATCTACGGGAAAGTGCCGGCGACGCCGGGCACACAGGGATACTCCGTCCTCTGTGGCAACGTGGCCATCTTCGGTGACACTCTCCCGGCACTGCAACTTCTCATAGACCGAGTTGAGCAGACGCCGGCCACCAGCATCCTCAACAACGAACGGTTCACGACCGCTCGCGCCTCGTTGCCCGCCGACTACTGGGCCATGGCTTTCGTCGACTTCGAAAGAGCCCTGGCCAAAACCCCACTCGATGAGGAGCGCATCGTCGCCGGCAAACCCCCCGTCGCGCGTTTCCTCGCCCGACACTTCCTCTCTGTCGTCCGGTCACTGCGGCAAGGCGTCGCGGCTGTTTATCTCAACCCTTCGGGACCGCAGGTGCGCCTCCTCGTTACCCGCGACCCCGCCCTCTTGACCGAGGGGGCCCGCGCTGTCTTCTCGCAGGAGAACGCGACCCCTCACGCCCTCTCCTACCTGTCCAGCGACGGCGTGCTCCTCGTCTCACTGCCCCGGGTCACGGCCCAGATGAAACTCATCGGTCAGGCCCTGGAGTTGGCGCTCCGTGCGGGCGCGCCGCCGACGGCGGGCAACACAGAGGTGCAGCCCATACGACCCCTGGACTTGATCCTCGGACGCAACTTCACCCGAGAGGTGTTGCCCGGCATCGGTCCCGAGATATCGCTCCTGGTCGAGGTCAATCCTGCCGACGTGGCCATCGGTGAGGGAGCGGAAGGTGTAGAGTACGTCGCCGCGCAACTCACCGCCGCGCTCTTTGTCGAGTTGAACAACGACCTCCGACCCGAGGTCGAGCGCCTCGTCAACACCGCCCTGGGACTGCTGATGACCGTAGCCCGGGACGGCTTCACGCTCTCACAGCTCCAAGTGGGCGACGTCAGCGGCTACGTGGTCCAACCGAAGAAGGCGACGCCTCCATCCCTGAATCAGCTCCTCCAGCCCACCATCGCTTTCGTCGATGGCTTCCTGGTAGTGTGCACTCACCCCCGGGCCCTGGAACGGGCACTGGCCACCAAGGCCGCCCAGCACGCAGGCTACGAAGCCCGTTTCCTGACCAGCGAGGAGCCGGGGACGCTCTCCGGTCACATCGTCGTGCTGGCCGACCTCCAGCGGGCCCTCGACGTGCTGCAGGCCACCCAGCTCGCCGTCGTCAAAGCCCAGACCGCTAAGACCGGCGAACCCGAAACCGAGGCGGCGAGCAACGTGGTCGACCTCATAGCTTTCCTTCGTCCGCTGGCTGGGCAACTTACCCTCACCGTCCAGCACACCCCGGCCGAAACGAATGCCAACCTGAGCCTGCGCACGGCCACGCCGTTGCTCAAATAACCTCACCCCAGAGAACCATCCGGGAGTCCCGCAACGGGGCTCCCGGCGTTCTCTGGACCCGCCTGGCTGTTGACCGGACCCGATTGCCTCCCCTATAGTCTTTCCTGAGAGCAGTTAACAAATGGGAGCCCAGATGCCCGAACTTCCTGAAGTGGAGACGGTGGTCCGGGGGGTTCGGCCGTACCTGGTCGGACGACGAATCCGCGCGGCCGAGGTGCTCAACCCCGCCGTCTGCGCGTTCGGCGCCAGCGAACTCCGGGGAGCCGTCGTGCGCGAGGTCGACCGGAGGGGAAAGTACATACTGCTGCACCTCACTCGGCGCAGAGGTGAGCCCGTGCTCGTCTTTCACCTGGGTATGAGCGGGCAACTGCTCCTCCTCCTTGCCCAAGTGCGAATCGACCGGCACACCCACCTGGTGCTCCGGCTCACCGGGCTCACCGACGAACTTCGCTTCCGCGACGTGAGACGCTTCGGCGGAGTCTGTCTCTACCGCTCAGCCACAGAACTCGAGAGCGCGGTCCTGGACCGGCTCGGGCCCGAGGCCGACACCCTCACCAGCACCGACCTGGCCCGCGTGGCCTGGACGAGTTCCCGACCCATAAAGCCCCTTCTGATGGACCAGGGCAAGGTCGCCGGCCTGGGGAACATCTACACCGACGAGGCCCTCTGGCGCGCGCGTCTGCACCCGCTCCGCCCGTCCGTCTCGCTCTCCGCTGACGAACTTCGGGAGTTGGCCCGCGCCATCCGCACCGTGCTCCGCGGGGCCATCCGGTACCGGGGCTCCACGGTGGACGACTTCCGCGCCCCCGACGGCTCCCCCGGTCGATACCAGGAACGCCTCGCCGCCTACGGTCGCCAGGGGCACCCCTGTCCCCGCTGTGGCTCGCCCATCGTTCGCATCAGGCTCCAGGGACGGGGCACTCACTTCTGCCCGCGCTGCCAACCTGCGCCTTCCGAGGGGGGCCGCCATGCGGATTGAAGGGCAGCGGGTCCACGCCACTTTCCTGCGTCGGGTCAACCGGTTCGCCGTGGACGTAAAGCACCTCGACCAGGTAATCCGGGCGCACCTGGCCAACTCGGGTCGTCTGAGCGAACTCCTGGCGCCCGGTGAGCGGGTGCTGCTGGTCGCGCGACCGTCGCCCACGCGCAAGACCCGCTACGACCTGGCGCTGGTCCGTCACCACGGCCCCTGGATGAGCGTGGATGCTCGCAAGCCCGGCCCTCTCCTGGCTGAGGCCATCGCCGAGCATCGGCTGCTCGAGTTCGCCGAATACCGCGTCGCCCGGACCGAGCCCGCGAGCCCCAAGGCCAAAGCAGGCGGAACGCCGAAGAGGGCTCGCGCCGTCCGGGGGCGGTTCGATCTGCTCCTGGAGGGACCCAGAGGCCCGTGTTACGTCGAGACCAAGTCAGTGACCCTGGTGGAGGAAGGTCGAGCCCTCTTTCCCGACGCCCGCACCCAGCGGGGCGCCCGGCACATGCGCGAACTGGCCGACTTGGCCGAGCGGGGCACAGAGGCGGCGGCGGTCTTCGTAGTCCAGCGGGCCGACGTCCGTGAGTTCGCCCCTCACTGGCAAAGCGACCCCCACTTCTGCTGGGAGTTGGTGGCCGCCCGCCGGGCCGGGGTCCGGGTCCTGGCCTGCCGCTGCAAAGTGACGCCTTACGAGGTCACCATCATTGACACTATCCCCATGGTCCTCGTCTGAGTCGCGCCCCCGACCCGTTGACAGGGCCCCAGCAGTCAGTCCAGAATGGATCTGCATCTCACCAGTGGAGGATGCAAGGCGTGACGTCCAAGGAACGGGTGCTGAGGGCCATCAGACGAGAACCCCAGGACCGCACGCCCGTGGACTTCGCCGGCACGGCCGATACCATCAGCAAACTCGAAGCCCACTTCGGCTGCACCGGCTATGACACCGTGCTTCAGTGCCTGGGCATCGACTTCCGCACCGTCAAGCCTCGCTACATCGGGCCCCCACGGCCCCGCCGGGCCGACGGCTCCTTCCAGGACGTCTACGGCGCCTGGAGGCGAACCGTGCGTTTTGAGGGTGGCAGTTACGACGAGATCGTCGAAGGCCCGCTGGCGGCGGCCACGTCAGTCCAGGAGATCCGCGCCTTCCCCATGCCCGAGGTCGAGTGGTTCGACTTCTCGGACATAGCCCGCCAGTGTGAGACTTACGCTGAGTTCGCCGTCCTTGCCGGTGGCACCCGGAACGACCTGGACATCCGCGGGTACAGCACCTTTCAGACCCCCACCTACCTGCGCCCGATGGAGAACCTGTTCCGCGACTTCTACCTGCGCCCGGACCTGGTCCACGCGCTCTTTCAGCGCTTCACTGACTTCTTTCTGGCCTTCTACGAACGATTGTTCCGCTCGGCCCCTGGGGGCATCGACATCTTCGTGGCGCTCGACGACTATGGCGGCCAGCAGGGGCCGCTCATCAGCAGGGAACTCTGGCGGGAGTTCGCCCGCCCTTACCTCAAAGCCGGCATCGACCTGGCCAAGGACTTCGGCGCCCGGGTGATGCTGCACAGTTGTGGGAGCGTCCGCTCGTTCATCCCCGAGTTCCTAAGGTTGGGGGTGGATGTGCTCGACCCCATCCAGGTGCAGGCAGCAGGGATGGTGCCGGAAGAACTGGCCGGGGAGTTCGGCGACAGGCTGACCTTCCACGGCGCCATCGACATTCAGCAGACATTGCCCTTTGGCACGCCCGAGGACGTCCGAGCGGAGGTCGCCCACCGCCAGGCCACCCTGGGCCGCTACCACGGCTTCATCTTAGCGCCCTGCCACAACATCCTCCCCGACACCCCGGTTGCCAACGTCCTCGCCCTCTACGACCTCGCTTGACACAGCCGCCCGACGGGGTACAATGATAGTAGGAGCAGGGGGACGGGAGACCGGCGATGAACGAAGACATCAAGCATATCCTGGACCGCTGGCCCTACGAGCCAGGCAAGATCACTGTCCGCCGAGTCATCGGAAACGATGGCACCATCAAGATCCAGATGCGCCTCAACTTAGGGCTGCTGCAGATGGAGGCCACCGGGCGGCCCGACGGCCAGCGGCCCCGCGGCAAAGAATCGCTCCTGGACTACTACGAGGGCAAACTCGCCGACCACATGCTCCGCCACGGCACTGACGAGGGGTTCAGCGTCGGCGCCCAGGCCTCTCATGAACTGCGCGAGGAAGGAGTCCAGTACTACCACCGCTACCTGAGCAACTTCTTCCTGGAAGAGCACGCTGCGGTGGTGCGGGACACCGAGCGTAACCTCCGGTTCCTGGACTTCATGCTCAAGTACGCCCGCCACGAGGCCGACCGCGAGTCGGTGGAAGGCTATCGTCCCTACATCCTGATGATGAACTCCAGGGCCAAGTCCCACCTGGCCCTGGAGGATGGCGATGTGGACCGGGCCCTGGCCGAAGTGAACTCCGGACTGGAAAAGATCCGCAAGTTCTTCACCGACCACGACCAGCCCCAACTCATCCAGAAGTCCAACGAAGTGCAGGCGCTGCTCAAACTCCGGGAGGAGTTACTCTCCCACAAACCTCAGAGTCCATTGGACCTCCTGCAGCAGCGCCTGACCACGGCTGTGGAGTCCGAAGACTACGAGCAGGCCGCTCGGCTCCGCGACCAAATCCGCCGACAACAAGAGGCGGAGAATCAGACCGAACACCCCTCCCCCGAAACCACCTGAGCCTTTCACCTCGCTGCTGGGGGAGTCCGGAAGGCGCGAGAAGTGGTACAATGTCTCCGACGTTCTCTCTCTGCCACGCACAAACTAACTGGCAAGAAGCAGAGGCATTAGAAATGGCCAATGCGATGAGGCGTTACTTCGCGCCGGGCAAGGCGCTGTGGACGCTCCTGGTCGCGGCGCTTGGATGCAGCATAGCGCTCCTCGGCTGCGCCGAGAGCGGCAAGCAAGGACGAGAGCACTCCCTCTGTCCCGACTGCTCCTACGAGGCCTTCCGCGAGTTCGTCAAAGAAGCCATCGTGATTGGCATGACTGAAGAGGAGGTCATAAACGTCTTGGGAGAGCCCCTCCTCCGAACTGTGGTCGAAGGCTGGGGAAAGGGCGAAGCGGTTTTGCTCTCCTACGATGGCGGCAGGATCGAGTACTTGGTTTATCTGCTTGACGGCAAGGTCGTGAAAGCGGAGTTGTTCTATGGCTATTTCTGAGCTCTGACAGCCGACAGCATTTTGCGCGACGCAGGTATTTGGACGTCGTGGATGAACCGTGCCGCAACGAAGAGCTCCAAGCGAAGCAGGTCGCGCTTGGTCTAAGAGCAAACCCTTTGCCGACGACGAAGGGGGAGCTGACCATGGGGAGGCGACCGTGAGGCGAACGGTGGTTGTCCCGGTCATTCTCGCAGCTCTGACGGTGGTAATAGGATTCCTACTCCTCGTCGTGTCGCTCTTACCCAGAGCGTACGACGCACCTGTGCACGGGGTGGCTCTCTGGAGGGAGGGTGAACTTCTTGGGGGACGCGGCCGGGGGGCCATGCCTATGGGAGATTACTGGTATGAGCTCTGCCGGACCGTGCATGGGGATGTGCTTGAGAAGTGGTGCCGGACCCTCGACCTGGAAGGCTTGGCGTACGTTAGGCATAATCGGGCCATTATCGTCTGGATGCCGCACGTCAACAGGGCCTGCGAGGTACTTGGCCGCAACGTGATGAAAGAGTGGGTCTTCGTCCTCCGGTCAGAGACTCCTCAAGCAGAGAGGGAATTTGTCTCCGTACTGGCGCACGCTGGCATTGACTGGCAGGTCATCGATGGGGAGCTGTGTGTCCGTCGCCGAGACCGAACGAACGCGATGGACCTCTTGGGGACTGGTGTTACCAGTGACGCATATATGGCCATGGGCCTGACTGACTTTGCAGAGCAATGGGGGCTGTGCCGCGGAAGAATGGAGCATCTCCTGAACGAGGCCCACCTGACATACTTCATCTATCGTCGCAGTGGCACAGGGGCGCGCCCTCTCTCAGATGTCTACGTTCGGGCAGAGGGCGGACCGGATTTCCACAGGATGCAGTCCACTCTGAGAGAGCTCTGCGAGGGAGCAGCAAGGGGCAACTGATGCGTTGCATGCAGATCAGACGTTGCTCATCCCTGCTGGCCTCGCGCGCTGACCAGGGAGCACCGGAAGCACGGTGAATCCTTCGCCGTACACAAGACTTCCGGAGTGAGGGTGGAGTAGGAGGAGTAGGAATGGGTGCACGGACAGTTTCGAAGGCGCTCTTTCTCTTTGCACCGGCTGTCTTGGGACTTGTCCTCTCCCTCTCGGGTTGTACTGGCTGCGAAGAGCGAACGGATTCGGGCTATCCTGACCGTTCGTATGAGAATTTTCGCCGGCTTGACCGGGAAGTCATTAAGCTCGGCATGACTGAAGCCGACGTCGTGAAGATCCTTGGACCTCCTGACCGCCGCACCGTCTATCCCGAAGTGCCCTATGAGAACCTCATATGGCTTTGGTACCGGGTAACAACCCCAGAAGACTTCCCGGAACCTGGAAAGGTCGCCGCGCCGATAGAGTACGCCCTAGACCTTGTCGACGGAAGGGTCGTCCGCAAGGTGTTCTGCTCCGGCTACTGAGTGCTGGGCTCTCGCCTGAACTGCGAGGGTTGTTTCCTACGACAATGGTGCTAATGCACCGGCTGAATACAACGGCTCAAACCAACTGCAGAGGACCTACGTGACTCCCTGGCTGGACGCCAACCTGACCATGACGGGCTCAGAGGATCGGGTGGGTTAGCTGCTTCGTTGGATTTCGAAGCGGGCGGTCTCCTCGTCGGGGTCGATGCCGAAGAGGTCGCGGAGGTGGGAGACCTCAAAGACCCGCTCCAGGCTCTCATGTAAGCCGAAGATGTGCAGGGCGCCGCCCTGCTTCCTCAGGGCCTGCTGCAGAACGGTCAGGGTCCCCAGGAACGTACTGGAGACGACGTCGACCCGGGAAAAGTCGATGAGGAGTTTGCGGAACTGACCCTTGCGGGCGCGCTCAAGGAGCAGACCCCCCACCCGGTCGGCCGACTCGCCGGCGTAGAGTCTGGGGACCAGGATGCGGGCTACGGTCAGATCGTCCTCGCGCTCGAGGACCAGTTCATCCGCGATCCCACGGTCGTCGGCCGAGGTAGACGCCATTGCCGGGTTTCCTTACGCGAGCACTGGTCAGGCCTTAGCGGTCACCAGTGTACCGCCGGGGAACCGCTGAACAACAAAAAACCGGTTTCGCCTTGACAGGCGGCCTCCACCGGTCTATGGTACCCTCACACACCGAAGGACAGCGCCAACGGGGAGTAGACACTGCGGTCAGCCGCGGCACGGGTAAGGCTTGCCCAGCCAAGACCGTGCGCAAGCGATAGACGTACGAGGTGTGGGAAGGGAAGCGTACGCCTGCGGCCGTAGTGGAGGTACTCCCATGCCTGTTACAGGCGAGGAACTTGACCCTCTGCTGGGCAAACGCGTCCGGGTGCACCTGAAGGACGGCGCCGACCTGTCAGGCATCCTCAAAGTCAACCTCAAGCGCGAGCAGCGTTTCCACCTCAAGCAGCGCGGGGGGCTGGACCAGGTCATCTCCTACCAGAGAGCCGCGCGCGTGGTGAACCTGGAGCGAAAGCGGAGTTGGTGGCGGCGACTGCTCCGGCAGTAGCGACCCGGTCGCACGACCCGTATGAGAAGCGGAGGCTCTACCTGCCCGGGGGGCCCCCGCGAAGCGGTCCGCGGTTTTCCCCTCCATCAGTGGTCCCCGGGTCTCAGTTGTGCTGGGGAAATAACTTTTGGAAGTCGGGTTTCTCCTCCATAATCTTCTGATGAAAAGGATTCACCTTGGCGCCGGTGGCGATGCGATCGAGGGTGGGCGGAGTGCGGAGCGCCCCGGCAACAGACAGAGACAGCGAAGGTACCGCTCATGGACATAATGAAGATCGCTCCGGAGAAGTTAGGCCAGGGCAGCCCCATAAAGGTGGAGATACTGCCTGCGCCCAAGGACCTGGCCAATGACTTCGCCCGAGTCATGGCCAACAGGTTGCGCGAGAACAACGCCGAAGGCCGCCCCACGTGCTTTATCCTCCCGGTCGGTCCGGTCCGCCAGTACCGCCCGTTCGTCCGACTGTGCAACGTCGAGGGAATAGACTGCCGGGCGCTGGTGACGATCAACATGGACGAGTACTGCGACGACGACCGAAAGGTGCTTCCGCCCGACCACCCGATGTCCTTCCGAGGCTTTATGCAAAGGGAACTCTTCGATCTACTCGACACGGACAAAAAGGTCCGGCCCGAGAACATAGTCTTCCCCGACCCCGAGAACCTCGACCAGGTGGCGCGCACCATCGAAGAGGTGGGGGCCGTGGACATCGCCTTCGGCGGCATCGGCATCACCGGCCACATCGCCTTCAACGAACGTCCCGAGCCCGGCGAAGACCCCGACCCGGAGGAGTTCGCCCGCTCAACCACACGGGTGGTACAGGTGGCCCGGGAGACCATCGTCGTCAACTGCATCGCGAGCGGCGGCGACCTGGAAGCGGTCCCGCGCTGGTGCGTCACCATCGGAATGAAGGAGATACTGGAAGCGCGGGAACTGCATTTCTACCTCGACTGGCCCTGGCAGGCCGCCATCGCCCGGCGCACCATCCACGGCCCGGTAACCCCGCAGGTGCCGGCCAGTTACCTGCAGCGTCATCCACGCTGCACCATAACCATGACCGAGGAAGTGGCCGCGCTGCCCGGCGTGGCGCCGAAGTGAGGAGGTGACACGCGGCTATGACGGAACGCCTGCGGGTCCTTGGCATCGGCTGTCACCCGGACGACCTGGAGATGCAGTGCGGGGGGACGCTCGCCCGCTACGCGACGGCGGGACACACGGTGATAATGGCCGTGGTGGCCAAGGGCGACAAGGGCCACCTGGAGATGGCCCCCGAGGAACTGACCCGGATCCGGGCCGCAGAGCTGGCCGAGTCCGCGGCCGTCATCGGCGCCGAAACCATAACCGTCGGCATCCCCGACGGAGAGGTGTATTCCGACCACCCCACCCGTCTGAAGATCATCGACGTGGTCCGCCAAGCCCGGCCGGACGTCCTCATCACCCACGATCCCAACGACTACTACGGCGACCACACCGCGGTGTCGCAACTCGCCGGTGACGCCTCCTTCCTCGCCTCGGCCCCACTGCTGCGGACCACCCAGCCGGCCTGCGACACCATCCCACCGATCTACTTCATGGAGACGGTTATGGGACTTCGGTTCGAGCCCGAGGAGTACGTGGACATAAGTGCCCAGATCGAGACCAAGTTGGAGATGCTCTCCAAACATCGGAGCCAACTGACCTGGCTGCGCGAACATGACGGCGTGGACATAATTGAGAACGTGCGCACGGTGGCCCGGTTCCGGGGGCTGCAGTGCGGAGTGAAGTACGCGGAAGGTTTCCGGGTGCACTCGGTATGGGGCCGGCGGGTTACCAAGAGGCTTCTGCCTTGAAGGTGAAGATGAGAAGGCAAAAGGGGGGAGACGTCGAAGGCAGCCGTGGGTGATGCTCCAGACAGCACAGCGGCCCGAGAGTTCTCCGTACGGGCGGGCTCCACCCACGTTCCCCAGCCTCCTCCCCGGCTCGGCCGAGCCAAATCCTTGACCTGTCACACCTGAAGACGTATGCTTCTTTGCCTGCGACCCTCGGGCTGCCAGCGCACGCAGCCGGGCAGGAGTCGCGGGGTCGTGAGCAGCAGCGCCGAGTCGTATACAAAGGAAGTCTCAGTGACGAGCGGGGCCGATCTCCCCCCAGGGGTTTCCCAGGACCGGCTCACGCTGCGCTCGGTGGTCGTGGGTCTGGTGCTGGTGGTGGCGGTTGTCTTCGCCATGGTGTACAGTGAGTACGTCCTCACGGCCACCTCCACCAACTACAGTCACTTCCCCATCTTCACCTTCCTGACCTTCATGGTGCTGGTGCTGGTGGTGAGGCTGATACTGCGGGCGATGGGTCCGGGCTGGGAGTTCTCCCGGAGCGAACTGTTCGTCATCCTCATCATGCTCATGGTGGCCGGGCTCATTCCCAGCAACGGGCTGACCGGGTTTCTGCTGGTGGTTCTCGCCTCGCCCTACTACTTCGCCGACTCCGAGAACCGCTGGGCCGAGTTCCTCCACGGCCACATCCCCAAGTGGATGGTCCCCAAAGACATGTGGGCCATGAAGTGGTTTTTCGAAGGTCTGCCTGAAGGCCAGAGCATTCCCTGGACGGTCTGGCTGGTGCCGCTCTTCTGGTGGCTGCTGCTGGCGGCGGCCATCACCTTCGCCACCCTGGCGGTGATGGTGATCCTGCGTCGGCAGTGGAGCCAGAACGAACGGCTGGTCTATCCGCTGGTATCGGTCCCGGCGGCTCTCACCTCATCCGAGTCGGACGACCGGCAGGGATCCGGCTCGCCGGGGCCGGCCCTACTGCGCAACCGTCTTTTCTGGCTGGGTGCGGGGGTGAGCTTCTCGGTGCTGGGCTGGAACATGCTTTCCTACATTTCCCCCACCATCCCCCAGATTCCCCTCAAGAACGTGTGGTTCGGGGTAGGCCGCGGGTTCCCCGGTCTGGAGTGGCGGCTGAACTTCTTCGTCCTGGGGTTCGCCTACTTCGCCAACGTGGACGTGCTGCTGAGCATCTGGTTCTTCCGCGTCGTGTACATGCTCCAGGCAGGGATATCTAACCGCCTGGGTCTGGTTACAGGCAGCCGAGGTGACGAGTGGAGCTGGGCGGGCCTTATCGGCTGGCAGAGCTTCGGTGCGCTGACGGCGGTGGTGCTCTGGGGACTCTGGGTCGCGCGCAGCCACCTCAGGAACGTCCTTCGCAAAGCCTTCGGCCGTGGCGAGGGCGTGGACGACTCTGACGAAATCATGGGGTACCGTACGGCCGTCTGGGGACTGCTCCTGTCGGTGGGGCTGATCATCGCCTGGCTGCTCCAGGCCGGGATGGAACTCAAACTCATCGTCGCCTACCTGACCGGCCTCTTCATCCTGTACGTGGGTCTGTCCCGTATCGTGGCCGAGTCGGGCCTGGTGTACGTTCAGGGCCCCATGTCGGCCCAGGTCTTTGCCACCAGCCTGTTCGGGTCGGCCGGCTTGAGTCAAGCCAGCCTCACCACACTGGGGTTCTCCTACGCCACGATCAGCCAGGGCAAAGGGCTGTTCGCTCCCGGGTTAGCCCAGATCGCCAAGATGGGTGAGTTCGTGCGCGGGAACAGGCGGGCGCTCCTGGGAGTGGTGCTGATGGCGTTCGCAGCGGCCACCATCGCCTCGCTGGCCTTTACACTCTACTTCGGCTACCGGTACGGGGCCTACAACTTTGACACCTGGCACTTCAGGCACGGCGGGCGCTGGATCTTCACCGACACCGTGAGCAAGATGCGCAACGTCTTCCCGCCCGACCTGAAGGCCTTCTCCTACATGGGGGTGGGGGCGGGGATCATGTCGGTACTGACGTAGCTGCGCAAGAGGCTTCCCTGGTGGCCGCTTCATCCCATCGGCCTGGCCATCAACCGAACCTCCTTC
>CBDVDV010000104.1:0-13062 GCA_965372835.1 uncultured bacterium
CCCGGAGGTCTCGCCGGGGATGCCCTCAACGATGACGACGTTCCCGACCCCGGCGGCCAGTTGGGTCGCGTAGTGCGGGCGGATGCACCAGCACCAGGTGTGCGGGGAAGCCAAAACACCGGCCTTCTCCAGGTCGGGCATGACCCGGCGCCAGCGGCTAAAGCCGACGATGCCGAGGTCGATGATGAAGACGTCAACCAACCCCTTCGCAGCCAGACCGTAGAGGCGGTCCATGTGGGCGTTGGTGTAGCCGCCGTAGGCGGTCGGCGGGTCGGCGGCTTCGGAGCGTGCTTCTCCGTCGGCGATGAGGGCGTTGCAGCCCACCTTGGCCATGTGCTCTTTGAGCCGGGCGAGGTCGGTCTCGTTCTCTTGGAAGGGCTCCTCGATCCAGTAGAGGTCGCAGTCGGCGACGCTAGCCAGGAACCGCACGAAATCGTCACAGGTGTAGGAATCGTTGGCGTCAACCAGCACCTTGCAGTCCGGGAAAGCCTGGCGGACGGCGCGGACCGCGTCGATGTCCCCCTGCAGGCCGACGTCCGGTTCCATCCATTTGAAACCCCGGCCGATCTTGAGCTTGAAGGCCCGGTAGCCGGCGTCGTAGTCCGCTCGGCACGAGGCCACGATTCCGTCCACGCCTCTCGGCCGGTCCTCAGGCTCAAGGTCGTCGAAGTAGATTGAGCCTGAGTACATGGGCACGTGCCTGGAGCCCTTCGCTCCGAGCATCTCGTATACCGGCTTTTCGAGAATCCGACCGGCCAGGTCGTGGAGCGGGAGGTCGAGGCCGCGGGCCTGTTCTGCCACGCCGGTTTCGGGATCGAAGAGGTCCGAAACCTTCTGTCCGATCAGCGGCTCGATCTCCTCCTCCGGCACAGCCGACGCACCCCACCCTTGTGCTCCCTGGTCGGTGGTCAGGATGCGGAGTTGCATGCTTCCGCCGAACTTCTGGGGGTCGCCCTTGGCGTTCCGTCCTACGTAGCGCGGGAAGTGGTCTTTGAGGGGCACGGCGCGGACGTTCTCAAGGCGGTGGTCGTCAAGCATGTTCTCTCCTTGGGCAGAGCGGGTGCGCTTTGCCCCACTCCCTCAGGGGGCGGCGACTTCCGGGATGCCGTTCTTTCGCGCCAGTTCGTTGAGGCCTTCGAGGACGCTCTCCTCCAGTGGGATGCCCTGCTCCTCGGCTTGGCGAAGGCTGCGGAAGCCCCGCTCCCCGGGCAGACGGATGGAGTCGACGCCGGGCAGGCGCCGACCGGCTTTCACGTGGGCGACGAAGCGCTGCATCTCCGCGTCGTAGTAGTCCCGGCCGGCGAAGGCCTCCGGGTCGATGACGGTGAGGTTGAAGCACTGCCTGCTGGGGGCGTCGGGGTTGTTGCAACTGCCTCCGGCCATGGCGGTGAGCGCCTCGCACCAGAGCGACAGCGCGTACCCCTTGTGACCCAGCAGCCTCTGGCCGAGGAAGAGTATCGAGCCACCGTCACGGACCACGGCGGGGTCGGTGGTGAAGTCGCCGTCGGCGTCCATGAAGATGGGTTCCTCGGCCTGCTCGCCCAGGCGGACCATGCGACCGACCTTGCCCATGGAGACGGCGGCTGTGGAGAAGTCAGCCAAGACCGGGTCGCCGACCGTGGGGAAGGCCAGGGCGACCGGGTTGGTGGAGAACTTGGCGTCGATGCCACCGACGGGTGCGCAGTCCTTGCAGGTGGAGGTCTGAGCCCACAGTTGGGCGAAGAAGCCCTCCCGGACCAGGGGGATGAGATAGATCCCCAGGGCGCCAATCCAGAAAGAGTTCCGCACCCCCACCATGGCCACGCCACACTCGCGGGCTTTCTTGACGGCCACTTCGCCGGCCAGCCTCATGGCCAGTTGCCCGCAGGCGCCGTTGCCGTCGATGACGGCGGAGGCGACCTTTTCATTCACGACCACGGGCTCGGCCTTGGGGTCGATGTCTTTGCCCAACTGGCGAGCGAGGTAGGAGAACTGCACCAGCCCGTGGGTAGTTACGCCGAAGGCCTCTGTGTCGACGACGATGTCGGCGATGAAGCGGGCATTCTCCTCGGGCACACCTTTCCCGGTCAGAAGCTGAACGCCGAAGTCCACCAACGTCTCCCTGGCCACGCAGCGCATGTCCTGATCCTCCTTGCCTACTCGGCCATAGTGGCCCGCCTCCGCTCCTGGGGGAGCTATGGCGGGCAAGCCCGCCGGAGCCGCCTCCTCCGCCAAAGCAGCCTTGGCTGCGGCGGCCGGACAAAGAGCATACCAGACAGGCGTCGATATTGCATCCGGTGAATCTTTCCTGTGGACACACCGGCCGCTTGAGTTCCAGCCGCTACGTTTTCGAGGAGTTTCCGCCTTCGGGGGACGAAGTCCCCAAAAGGGGCCCGGCGCACGTGGTGGAGGCATTAGGACTTAGGGGTTTGGCGATGTGGAAAGGGCGATCCTCCCGTATGTTGGGTGAAAGGTGACCGAGGTTTTGGCGAACGACCAAAACCGTTCCGAAAGCAGCACCCACCAAAAGAAAAAGGTGCAAGGCGTTTTGCCTGCACTCGCATCCTTTGGTCTCCGGTGGTCGGGGCGACAGGATTCGAACCTGCGACCTCATGAACCCCATTCATGCGCTCTAGCCAAACTGAGCTACGCCCCGACACCGAGTTAGATTAACACCCAGGCCTCGGAACTGCAACCAAAAAAACGGCCACGGCCCGCTTCCGGCGCTCACTCCCCGGGGGCCAGGGTGAAGATGAACTGGGCGTACTTCAGGTGCAGGGCGACGGTGTCGTCGGTGGCCCTGGTGACCACGGCGTGGAAGCAGTAGTGCTCGATGGTGTCCTCCTCCTCCCACCGACTGTGCTCCGTGGGCAGGTCGATGGCCACATAGACGTCGTCACCGACTTCGAGGTGGGGCTGGTCGGGTCGGCGGATGAGCAGTCCCCGTCGGCCCAGGTTGATCGTCTCGGAGGCGCCCAGGACTTTGCCCTCCCGGTCTACAATCTGCACGGGCAGGGAGACGGCGACGCGGAGGTGTCGGCGTTTTTCGCTTTCGACGGTCATCGGGGGCTCCCTTCGGTGCGGTTGCCTCAGGGCGCCTCAGCGGGCCCGGGCGCCTCAGCCGCGGCGGCCTTGGGCGCGGGGGCCAGTTGCGGCGCGGGCTTCTGCTTGGCGTAGGTGATTTTCCATTCGCTGGCCACCTTGCGGACCTGGAAGTTCCAGACCACCCGTTCCTGACCCACGGGGGTGGCGGTGGTAACGTAGACCTTGACCCCGCAGTAGGTGGCCGAGACGTCCGGGTGTTTGCGTTGGGCGTCCTGGGACACGTAGGCCACCTCGTCGTCGATGCGGAAGTCGAAGACGATGCGCGGGTAGCCCAGCGGATCTCCGGTCAGCGCACTCATGTACCGCTCCGCAGCCTCATCCGGCGCTTTGTCGTGGGCGTAGCGAAAGAAGGCCGTAACCACCTCGAGGCCCCGCTCTTCGGCCTCGCGGCTGAGAACCGCCTCCTCCTGAGCCAGTTGAGCGGCCTGCTCGGCCTCCTCCTTCTCGGCTTCCAGGCGAGTCTTTTCCTCCGGGGTGACCCAGCGGCCCTCGAACTCCACCAGGCCCTGGTCCTTGGCCACCTTAGCTTCCTTCTCCTCCTTGGTCATCCAACTACCGCGGAAATGCACCATGCCCCGGCCCAGGTACTCTATCTCGTCGGTTTTCAGCACCGTGTCCAGGGCTCGCCGGAGTCGGCGGTCCGGTACCTCTAACTCCTCGAGTCGCTGCTGGGCTTCGAGGTACCGCTCCCGGGCCTTGGCGTACTCGCTCCGCTGGAGGAATTGGTCGCCGGCATCCTTGGCCGCCAAGGCCTCCTCCCTGGTGGCCTGCTGGGCGACGCGCCGCTGGTGGTCCACGTACATGCGCCAGGCCAGAGCGCCCAGGATCGCGCCCACAGCCACCACCCCGAAGATGATTACCCCCACGTCGCGGGTGAGGAAGTGCCCGCGCGGACCACCCCTGCGGGCGGAGCGCGCGGCCTGGGCGGCCCGCTCCGGGGAGCCCCGGACCGTGGCACCGGCTTCGGCGGGCCGGGCCCGGAACCGCTCCCCACACCGGGGACATTTCACCCGCCGACCGGCCAGCCGGTCAAAAACCTCGAACTCGTTCCCACAGTGAGGACACTCAGAACGCATCCGTCCTCTCCTCTCACCCCCCGGAGGCCCCTCAGCAGAAATTCATTATACCGCCGGGCCGCTGACCTCGGCAAGCCTCTACTCAGAGGCGGCCGCGCTCCTTTCCTGCGGGCTGTCAGATCCAGGCCCGCTCGCGCATGGAGGTGAGCACTTCGTTCAGGGCCAGCAGATGGCTCGCCGTGCGCCAATCCACCCCCTTTGCCTCGGCCGTGGCCTTCACCTCCTCGAAACTGCGCTCGACAATCCGGTCGATGAAGTCGTAGACCTCGTCCTTGGAGGTGAAGGAGCCGCTCTTGGCGTTGCGCCATTCGACGTAGGAGGCGATGACGCCACCGGCGTTGGCCAGGACGTCGGGCACGTCGGCGATGCCCGCCTCGGCGATCACCTGGTCAGCCTCGGCGGTAACGGGGTCGTTGGCCCCCTCAACCACGAGTCGGCAGCCGAGCCTCCCGGCCACCTCCTCGGTAATGACACCCCCGGCTGCGGCCGGGATGAGGACGTCGACGGGCAGTGCCAACAGTTCCTCGTTGGTGATGGCATCGCCCGCCAGGTCGGCAAAGGACTTCCCCTGGGCGAAGTAGGTGCGGACGGCCTCCGGGACGTCGATTCCCCGCTCGTTGTACAGGCCAACCCGACGGCCGCTCACGGCCACCACCCGGGCTCCGGCCCCGGCCAGAAACAGGGCCGAGTGCGTGGCTACGTTGCCGAAGCCCTGAATGGCGACGGTGACCTTCGCCAGCCGCTTTCCCAGCAGGCGCTCGGCTCCCAGCCGGGTGGCGGCAAAGACGCTGCGGCCGGTGGCTTCCTCGCGGCCGGGCAGCCCCCCGACGGAGGGAGGCTTACCGGTGACGGCCTGGGGGACGTGGAGTTCGCCGAAGATGATAGCCATTTCCCGCGGCCCCGTGCCCATGTCGGGAGCGGGGATGTAGGCGCCGGCCAGGAGGTCTTCCTTGAGGATGTGCACGTACTCCTGCATCACCACGCTCTTCTGGAAGGAGTCCAGTTGGTCAGGGTCCAGGCAGATGCCCGATTTTCCTCCCCCGAAAGGGATGTGGGTGAGGGCCGTCTTCCACACCATCAGTTCGGCCAGCCTGCGTGTCTCTTCCAGGGTGACCTCAGCCGACATGCGGATGCCACCCTTGGCCGCGCCCCGGGCCGTGTTGTAATAGACGACGAAGACGTCGGTGATAAGCATCTGGTCGGGCCCGGTGCGGACCGAAAGGCGGAGCGACATCTCCTTCTCGGGCTTCTCCAGGAGCAGCCGGGCCCGCTCGGGAACCTCAACGTACTCACTCAGCCTCTCGAGGTTGATTACCGGCATGGTCTCTCCTCCAAGGTGCCCCGGCGCCTGCGTGTCCCTGCCCGCCGGCCGGTCCTACGACTCGTATGAGCGGGTCCAGCGCCGCTCACCCGTCCGCCTGACCCACACCCAACTCCCCGCGCATCCACTCGACGGTCCGACTTAGCCCCTCCCGGAGCCCCACCTGGGGCTCGTAACCCAGGAGTCGGCGGGCCTTGGTAATGTCGGCCCGGGAGTGGCGGACGTCGCCGTGGCGGGGGGGCCCGTAGCGCGGTTCAATCTCGACCCCGACGACCTCGCACACGAGTTGAAGCAGGCCGTTGATGCTGATCTCGTCGCCCCGAGCCACGTTGAGGACCTCGCCGACGGCGGCCTCGGACTCAGCGGCCAGTAGGTTCACCGTCACGGCATCAGCCACGTAGGTGAAGTCCCGCGTCTGCTCACCGTCGCCTTCAATGGCGGGGGCCCGGCCCTGGAGCACCTCCCGGATGAAAATGGAGATCACCCCGGTGTAGGGTGAGGAGGGATCCTGGCGGGGACCGAAGACGTTGAAGTAGCGCAGGGCCACCGTCGGCACCCCGAAGACGCCCGCGTAGACGCTACAGTAATACTCGGCCGCGAGTTTGGCGGCTGCGTAGGGCGAGAGGGGCTGCGGCGCCATCGATTCGACCTTGGGCAGCGTCGGCGTGTCGCCGTAAGCCGAAGAACTGCTGGCGTAGACCACCCGGCGGGGGCTGGTGATCCGGGCCGCTTCCAGGACGTTGAGCGTTCCGTCCACGGTCACCGAGTGGCTTCGCCAGGGGTCCTCCACACTGCGTACCACGGAGGGGACGGCGGCCTGGTGGAAGACGTAGTCCACCTCTGCCATGGCTTCCACCACCAGCGCTGCGTCTCGGATGTCGCCCTCGATGAGTTCGACGTCGCTCGCGGTCGCGGCCAGGTTTTCCCGCCGACCGCTGGAGAAATCGTCCAGCACACGCACCCGGTGGCCCCGCTCGAGCAGCGCCTCCACCAGGTGGGAGCCGATGAACCCGGCGCCGCCGGTGACCAGGGAAGTGACGGCTGGCGAGGCGCTCATGGTGAACCGTCCTCTCCTGGAGATTCGTCGGCCCGGGGGGAAGTTGCCGGGGTGACCTGGGCGAGTTCGACCGAGTCGAGGGCCTCGGTGACACGGGGTACGGCGTCGATGATCTGAGCGACGAGGTCGTCGGTGGAAACGCCCTCGGCCTCGCCTTCGAAAGTGAGGATGAGACGGTGGCGCATTGCCGGGCAGGCGGTGGCGTGGACGTCGCTGTAGGCGACGTTGTAGCGACCGTCGCGCAGGGCCAGCGCCTTACTGGCCAGGATGATGGTCTGGGCCGCCCGGGGACTGGCCCCGTAGCGGATGTAGCGCCTGGTGGCCTCTGGTGAGAACTCACTGCTGGGGTGTGTGGCCAGGACCAGTCGGCTGACGTAGTCGCGCACGTGTTCGGCCACCGGCACCTCGCGGACCAGGCGCTTCATCTCCTCCACCTCTTCACCGGTGGCCACCGGCTCGGGCTCCGGCTGCTGGGCGCCGGTGGTCCGGTCCACGATCTCGTTGAGTTCCTCGCGGGAGGGGGTGCCCACGAGGATCTTGAAGGCGAAGCGGTCCAGTTGGGCCTCGGGCAGGGGGTAGGTGCCTTCCATTTCCAGTGGGTTCTGGGTGGCTAAGACGAAGAAGGGGTCCGACAACTTGTAGGTGGTGCGGGCCACGGAGACGCTGCGCTCGGCCATGGCCTCCAGCAGCGCCGACTGGGTCTTGGGGGTGGCTCGGTTGATCTCGTCGGCCAGGAGCAGTTGGGTGAAGATGGGCCCCTGGCGGAACTCGAAGCGCTTCTCGCCCCCCTCGCTTTCCATGACGATGTGGGTGCCGATGATGTCGGCGGGCATCAGGTCGGGGGTGAACTGAATGCGGCTGAACTCCACACTCAGGGTCCGGGCCAGAGTGCGCACCAGGAGTGTCTTACCGATGCCCGGCACCCCCTCCAGCAGCGCGTGGCCGTCGATCAAGAGACAGGTCAGCACCTCGCGAACCACCTGCCGATGGCCGACGATGACCTTCTCGATCTCACCGATGATGGCCCGGTAGGTGCGCTCGAAGGTGGCCACACGTGCTTCGAGCCCTCCCGTTGGCCCCTCCGATGAGGTCTGCGACCTCTCCGGTCGCTTCGCCCCCTCCGAGTGCTCTGTCATCTGCTCCCCCTTTTGTGAATCGCGAGCCAGGGCAATCCGACGAATCCGGTCCTGCCGATCAGCAGCAACGGACCGACACGTATGGGCGCGCCCGAAACTCCGCCCCCAGCCCTCGCGCCAGTCGCTCCACGGCCGCCACATCGACGCCGGGAGCCTCCACCGCCGTCACCGTCACCCGTCCAATCCGGCGCTTCGCTTCGCGAATGAACTCCAGCACAGCGGCAAAGGTCGAGTCCCCGAAGCGGGGCTGACAGAGGGTAGTATACTCCTCGGCCGAGGCTGCATTCAAGGATACACTCACCTCATCGACGGAGTGGGCCAGTTCAGTGACGATGCTGCGCCCGTGGAACAGGTTCCCCGTGCCGTTGGTATCCAGCCTCACCCGAACTCTTAGCGACCTGAGCAACCGGGCCACCTCCAGGAGCACCCCCAGCCTCACCGTCGGCTCGCCGAAGCCGCAGAAAACCACCTCCTCGAACTTGCTCAGCACCTCCCGGGCCCGCTCGCCACCCAGGGCGGCGATGACCTCTTGGGCGCTGGGTTCGTGGTCGAGTTTGAGCCGGTGGCCGAGCAGCCAATCGGTCTGAAAGCGAATGCAGAAGGAGCAGGTGTTGGTGCAGCGGTTGGTCAGGTTGAGGTAGAGGGAGTTGCGGATGGGGTAGGCGACGGCGCCGGGCTCGTCGGTGCCGCCCAACCCGAAGAACCGACTCGCGTTCAGGGTGGTGATGCGGGCGACGTCACGGACGTGCAGGCCATGGACTTCGGCCAGGGTCTCGGCCACGGCCACGACGTAGGCGGGCTCGTTCCGCCTGCCCCGATAGGGCTGAGGCGCGAGGTAGGGGCAGTCGGTCTCGACGAACAGGCGGTCCAGGGGGAGTTGGCGAGCGACCTCGCGCAACGACTTCGCGTTCGGGAAGGTCAGAACTCCCGTAAACGAAAGGTGACATCCTAAGGACAGCGCCCGCCGAGCGGTCTCCAGAGAAGCGTCGAAGGAGTGGAGCACCACCCGAGGACGACGGGGAAGTGCTTCGAGGATGTCCAGGACGCGCGCCTGCGCCCGGCGGGAGTGGACGATGACGGGGAGGTCGCTTTCGAGGGCCAACTCCAGGTGTCGGCGGAAGAGGGTCTCGGCCACGGGCCGCGGAGCGAGGTCTCGGTGGAAGTCCAGACCCGTCTCGCCTATGGCAACGACCTTGGGCTTGCGGGCCAGTTCGGCCAGGCGCTGCAAATGGGCGGTCTCGACAGAGCCGGCTTCATGCGGATGGATGCCCACCGCGGCATAGACTTCGCAGAAGCGGGAAGCCAACTTCACCGCCCGTTCGCTGGAGGCCAGGTCCGTGCCCACGGTGACGACGGCCACCAGCCCGGCCGAGCGAGCGCGCTCCAGGGGGGCCTCCAGGTCTCCGGCCAAACGCGGGTCGTCCAGGTGGGCGTGGGTGTCGATGAGGAGCGGGCGGAACGGGTCGAGGGGACTCATCGGGCGTAGGGGCCCTGCGCCGGGAAGGCGTCGGGAATGACGGTTACGTGCAACTGACCGTCGGCCGCCAGTTCAACGGCTACCACGTCGAAACGCGCCGAGGCGCGCTCCAGGCCCTGCCGGCGCAGGAAGGAGCGGGCCAGTTTGGTGAGTTGACGACGCTTCTTGGGGCCCACGCTTTCTATCGGGGAGCCCAGGTCGTCGGAGGCCCGCGCCCGGACCTCCACAAAGCAGACGGTGTTACCGTCGAGGGCCACCAGGTCGATCTCACCCCCGGCGGTGCGGAGGTTGCGGGCGACGATACGGTAGCCCCGCCGACGCAGTTCGCGCTCTGCTGCCTTCTCGGCACGACGACCCAGGTCCTGCGCGTGCGCGTAGCTCATCGCTGGCTCATTCCAGTTCGTCGGACCGGCGAGCCGGTCGGCAGGGAGCGGCTTGGCGACCCGGGCCTGCTCAAGGAACAGACTGCTACTGGTTCTTGGCCGGCGTCCAGCGTCGTTCCTTGACCCGGGTGGCCTTGCCGACACGGTCCCGCAGATAGTAGAGTTTGGCCCGGCGGACGCGTCCCCGGCGAACGACCTTCACGTCGGTGACGAAGGGCGAATGGAGTGGGAAGACCCGCTCCACGCCCTCGCCCTGAACGATCCGGCGAACGGTGAAGGTCTCGCGCAGGCCGCTGCCTTTGCGGGCGATGACGGTGCCGGTGAAGACCTGGATGCGCTCGCGTCGAGGGCTCTCGCCTCGGGCCGGGCCGGCCCTACCCCGGCCGCGGGCGGGAGCAGAGGTCGGCTGTTCCTCCACCAGTCTTACGTACACCTCCACCGTGTCGCCGACGTCGAACTTGGGCACGTCCTTCTTCAGTTGGTCCAACTCCACTTCACGCAAACGCTGCATGGTCGTCTCCTTTAGGTCACAGGTCTCAGGTGGCAGGTCGCAGGTCTTGCCGGCGCTCGGCCGTGCGTCGCCGGGCCTGGTCTCGTCTCCAGCGGGCGATCTCCTCGTGGTCGCCGCTCAGCAGCACCTCGGGCACCCCGTAGCCCCGGAACTCCCGGGGACGGGTGTACTGAGGGTACTCCAGCAGTCCGTCCAGGCCGGCCTCGAAGGACTCCTCCTCGGCCGAACGCTCATCGCCCAGCACCCCGGGGATGAGCCTGACCACCGCCTCCATCACCACCATGGCCGGCAACTCGCCTCCACTCAGCACGTAGTCGCCGATGGAGACTTCCCGCGGCCGCAGGATGAGCCTTACCCGCTCATCGAACCCCTCGTAGTGACCGGCCACCAGCACCAGCCTGGGTTCAGCGGCCAGTCCCCGGGCGATTCGCTGCGTAAAGGGCTCGCCCTGAGGCGTGAGCAGGACGAGTGGCGTCTCCGCTCGTTCCTCTCTTAGTATACTCTCAACGGCGCGGACCACCGGCTCGGGCTTGAGCACCATCCCCGGCCCGCCGCCGAAGGGCCGGTCATCCACCGTGCCCCGACGGTCCTCGGCGAAGTCGCGCAGGTTCACCAGGACCACGTCCACCAGGCCCTTTTCGCGGGCGATCCTCATGATGGAGGCGCCCAGCCAGGGCTCGAACATCTCCGGGAACAGGGTGATACAATCGATGCGCATCGCCGACCAGTTCCGTCGCCTCAGCGACTCCTGGGCCCGTCGGGGCCGGGGTCACTTCTTCAGTGCGATGCCTCGGCGCTTGAGCATGTCGGCCACGGTCTTGCTGGGCTGAGCCCCCTGGGAGAGCCAGTAGCGGATGCGGTCCTCCTTGAGCACCACCTGTTTCTCCTCGGTCTTGGCCAGGGGGTCGTAGTAGCCCACGTTCTCGATCATTCTGCCGTCCCGGGGTGTGCGGGCGTCGCAGACCCCGATGCGGTAGAAGGGTTGGTGCCGACGCCCCATCCGTTGCAGTCGAATCCGGACCACCACTCTCACTTACCTCCTCTTCTTGTGCTTGCGTTTGCCTTTGAGTCGCTTGCTTCGTCGTTTGGTCTTGACCGGTCCCCGGGCCATGAGCCCGGGCATATCCTTGAGGCCGACGCCCGCCTTGGCCAGCGAGCCGTCGGCCATTTCCTTCATCACTGTGCGCATCTGCCGAAACTGCTTGACCAAGCCGGAGACCTCGTGTGGGGTGGTGCCGCTGCCCAGGGCGATGCGTCGCCGTCGGCTGACGTCGATGGTCTCCGGCCGGACCCGCTCGCCCGCGGTCATGGACTGGATGATGGCTTCGACCCGGTTCAGTTCCGAGTCGTCGACATCCATCTGCTCGAAGCGGCCCCCCCACCCGGGAATCATGGCCAACAGGTCCTTGAAAGGGCCAATCCGACGCATCTGGCGAATCTGTTTGCGGAAGTCCTCCAGGCTGAAGGTGGCTTTGCGGAACTTCTCCTCCAACTTCTGGGCTTCTTCGGCGTCGATGGTCGCCTGGGCCTTCTCCACCAGGGTAACCACGTCGCCCATCCCCAAGATTCGGCTGGCCATCCGGTCCGGGTGGAACTCCTCCAAGGCGCCCAACTTCTCGCCCACCCCCACGAACTTGATGGGCGTGCCGGTGACGGCTTTGATGGAGAGCGCCGCACCGCCCCGGGCGTCGGCATCCAACTTGGTCAGAATGACGCCGTCCAAAGGCAGCCGCTCGTGGAAGCGACCCGCCGACTCCACCGCATCCTGACCGGTCATGGCGTCAGCCACCAGGTAGGTCTGGTGGGGACGCACCAACCCCGCCACCTCTGCCAGTTCGCCCATCATCTCTTCGTCGATGTGAAGTCGGCCCGCCGTGTCCAGGATGACCACGTCCAGGCTCTGGTTCCGGGCCTCGGCGACCGCCAACCGACAGATGTGCGGGGCCTGGGTGCCATCCCGGCGGGCAAACACCGGGATGTCCAACTGCTGGCCTAAGATTTCCAACTGGTCGATGGCTGCGGGTCGTTTTATGTCGGCGGCGACCATGATGGGATGGTGGCCCCGGTGGCGGAGGAGGCTGGCGAGCTTGGCCGCGGTGGTGGTCTTTCCACTTCCCTGGAGCCCGGCGAGCATGATGACCGTGGGGGGCTCTGGAGCCATGTGGATGGTCGGATCGACCGGGCCCATCATGTCGGTGAGGGCGTCGTAGACGATCTTGACCACCTGCTGACCCGGGCGGACGGAGCGGAGCACCTGCTCGCCGACGGCTTTTTCGGTGACCTCATTGATGAAGTCGCGGACGACGCGGAAGTTGACGTCGGCCTCCAGCAGCGCCAGGCGCACCTCCCGCATCGCCTCACGGATGTTCTTCTCCCTGAGGACGCCCCGGCGACCGAGCCGCTCCATAACCGCCTGGAGTTTGGAGGCAATGGCTTCAAACATGAGGAACTGCCCCTACGAGATTGCGCAGTGAACACCCGAAACACAATATTATAAACCCCTCAGGACCAGGAGCAAGACTAAAGTGTGGGACACGGTGTACGGTATTGTGTGTAAAAAGGTTTTGGTGCTGCTGGAATGGAAGGAGGCCGTAGGCCGACCCGTACGGGCAGCGGCGGCCGGGGCCGGCGGGTTGCTTTTGCTTTACGAAGGCCAATAGGACGTCCGGCTGACCTCGTTGACAGCCCATTTCAGCCGTCGTAGCCCCGCCTTCGCCGAGTCGCCGATTCGGCCGTCGCAGCCCCTCCTTCGTCAAGACTACGGCGGGCTACTATGGCGAAGTCGGCCAAGAAGAGGGCCGGGGGCCGGTGTTTCGCCACTGGCCGAAGTCTGACCGCCCTCGACTGATGTAGAGCCGGTCTTCCTCCTCAAAACCTGGGTAGTAGTGTATGTGGATGGGGCAGCCGTCGGCGGCTCGGTCACGTCCTACGAACTCAACGTAGCGACCGCGGTAGCCCGAGACGACCCCCACTTCTCTGAGCGCACAGAACCTGGCCCCGTTGACCCGCCGCCTCAA
>CBDVDV010000105.1:0-13020 GCA_965372835.1 uncultured bacterium
TTTTCCCCAAGGACCTCGAGCGCCTGAAGAAGGTTCTCACCGAGCGGGAGGCCCGCACCAAAGCCTACTTCGACGTCGTTGCCAGCGAATGGGATCGGATCAGGCGCCTCTACATTGAGGACGCCCTGGCCTTTCACGTGGTCGCGACACTGGTGCGGTCAGACGCCATCGTCCTTGAGGTGGGCATGGGCACCGGCAAGATCTTGGTGGCGCTGGCCCAGCGGGTGGCGCGGGTGATCGGCGTCGATAGCTCAGAGAAGATGCTCCAGAGCTGTCGAGAGCGGGTCGAAAAGCACGGACTCACTAACGTCACCCTCAAGCTGGGCGAAGCTGAGGCTTTGCCTGTCCCCGAGAGCGAATGTGACACGGCCTACAGTAGCATGCTGCTGCACCACCTGGCCGACCCCTCGCTGGGCGTCCGCGAGATGGGACGGGTTGTGAAGCCGGGAGGCAAAGTGGTGATCACTGACCTGGTGAAGCACGATTTCGACTGGACCCGTGAGTTGATGGCCGACGTCTGGCTCGGCTTCACTGAGGAGCAGGTGAGGGACTGGTTGAGAGAGGCCGGTCTGGTCGACATCACCTACTCGTCGGCTGCCGTGCCTCTGCCTTTGGAGGATGAGAGTCCAGTGAGACTGAGCGCCTTTGTAGCCACGGCGGCAAAACCCGCGGACGACCGGAAGTAGCGGGGAAGTCGCGCCGAGGGTGCTCGGCGTCAGGGCGAACGGACGAGCGCACTCTTCGTGAGGTGGAGAATGAGGGACATCAAGGTAAAGCCACTGATGGAGATAGCGCGCCTGAAAGCAGGCGCCGGCCGCACTGCCCCTGCCCCGCGGCCCGTTGCGGGGCAGGAGATGCCGCCCAGGTGGATCTCATTCTGCAAGCAGTACCTCACGACGATGCGCCCGTACCTTTTCCCGGTTTCGGGACTGGCCGGACTGGCGGGAATGAGCCTGGCGCATACGGCAGACCGTTGGCGATGGGGCCTGGCGCTCTTCGTCTTTTCGCTCTCCTACGGGTTCGGCCAGGCGCTCACGGACTGCTTCCAGCAAGACACTGATCGCCTCTCGGCCCCCTACCGTCCGCTGGTTCAGGGGCGGATAGCCGCTCGGCACGTCCTGCTGGTGTCGCTTGCCGGCCTGGTGGCGGGGATGGCAGTACTCGGTTGGTTGAACCCATGGAATCTGGTGGTGTCGGGATGCACCGTCATCGGCCTTCTGGTCTACACGCCGCTCAAGCGCAGATGGTGGGCCGGCCCGATGGCGAACGCCTGGATCGTGGCTCTGCTTCCGCTCATGGGATGGCTCGTCGGATCGGGAAACAGCCTGCTCACGCTGGGCCGCCACCCAGAGGTATTGGTCGTCGCCACCATGAGTTTCGCCGCGTACGCCAACTTCGTCCTTGTCGGATATCTGAAGGACGTCAAGGCCGACCGCCAGACGCACTACAACACCTTTCCTGTCAAGTTCGGACGGATGTCGACGGTGCTTGCGAGTCACTTCTGGGCGGTCGGCGCTCTCACCGCAGGGCTCTGGGCCGTTGGCCGGCGCGCCAGTTTGCCACAGCCGCACTCGCTTCTGGCGGTGGCGGTGTTTCTCTGTGCGGCGCTCCTCAGCGCCACCACTCAGATCACGCTTCACCGGATCAGCCGCGAGGACGAGGTCCACCGACCCATGGCCGGCGTGGCCCGCGTGTTTCTGCTCCTGCACACCGCCGTCGTGGCCTCAAGGAGCCCCGGGTGGCTGCCTCTCGCCGCCGTTTTCTACGTTGCCTTCGAGGTCCTCCTGTCCATGCGTCCGGAAAGGCGGCAGATATGAGAACACTGGTGCTGCTCAACCGCAAAGCGGGCTCGGGCAAAGCCGCGAAGAACTGGCAACGGATCGCTTCGAAACTCGTCAACATCCTCGGTGCCAAGCCCTCCGTCTACGATGAAACCTTCGACTGGAAGGAGCCCATCGAAGAGGCATCAAGCGCCGGCCCCTGTCTGGTGACGGCCGTGGGCGGAGACGGGACCGTTCACCGGGTGGCGAACCTGGTGCTGGCGTTGCCGCCCGACAGGCGCGCGCGAACGCTCCTCGGGGCGGTAGGGCTCGGCTCAAGCAACGACTTCCACAAACCCACAGGCGAACACTCCAGGTTTCTGGGCGTGCCCGTTCGTTGCTGGCCCCGGCGTACGACGCATCAGAACGTTCTTGAGATTAACTATGTTGACGAGTCCGGGGTCTGGCGGACAGAGCATGCTGTGACCAGCGCCAGTCTGGGAGTAGTGGCTCTCGGCAACGACCTCTTCAATCGACGCTGGGGGCCTGTGGGGGTCTGCCGGTCGCTGAGCGAAGGGCTCGGCATCTGGAGTGCGTCCCTCGGCGCAGTGTGTCGGCAGAAGGGCATTCCGGTGGACCTGTCGGTGGATGGTCGACCGGCGTACGCCGGGACTACCTGTTTTGTAGGTTTCTACATCAATCGGCATATCGCCGGCAGCCTCACGTATGCGGACGAGGCTGGTGTTGGCTCCGCACGAATGGGAGTTCTTGTACTGCCCGATGTGGGGCTGCTGCGGCGAGTCTACCTCCTTGCGCGTGCGGCCCGGAGGGCCCTCGCCACCTCTCCGCAGGCGCTGGTGCGGCAGGCCGTCACATCCAGGTGCAGAGCCGGCCAACCCGCGCTCCTGGAGATGGACGGAGAGGTGACCCGGGTGCGGGAGATGCACGTGCGCTTCGTCCCGCGAGCCCTGAGGGTGTGCGCATGAACCAGGTCATATTCGAGAAAACGGTCATTTCGGAGATCCGCCGTCACCTTCCTCGCAAGCCCGTGGTCGACAGCCCCTGCGACGTCGAACTTGTTGATTTCGATCCCGCGGGTCCTTCGTTCCTGGCGGTGACCGCGGATTCCATCTGTGAGGAGATTGCGAGCGGTCTCTACTCTGATCCCTACATCATCGGATGGGTCCTGGTGATGGTCTCGGCAAGCGACTTAGCCGCTGCAGGCGCCAGCGCTCTTGGGGTCCTCGTAACCCTGGGCCTGCCCGAGGAGTTGGAAGGTGGGACGCCCGAGGATCTTGGGCGCGGGATTGGTGACGCGTGCCGGAGCATCGGGACCATCAGCCTCGGAGGTGACACCAACACTGCCAGCGAGCTCACGGCGAGTTCCTGCGCCATCGGGCTGGTCCCCAAGGACCGGGTCCTCACCCGCGCCGGCGCCCGACCCGGCGACGCTCTGTACCTTTCGGGCAGGGCGGGCCTCGGAAATGCGTATGCCCTTTCGCGCTTCATGCCGGAGACGGCGGCGGGTCCCTTCCCGTTCCTGCCCCGCGCGAGGCTCAAGATGGGCCGACTCCTTGCGGAGTTCGCCTCGTGCGCGATGGACACGAGCGACGGGGTGGTGGCAACGCTGGATGAGCTGTCCCGGGTCAACCAGGTCGGATTCGCCATCACCGTCGATCCGGCGTGCTGGCTGCATCCTCGCGCGCTGGCTGCCTGCGACAGTTGCCACATTCCCAGGTGGCTTGCTCTGGCAGGCTGCCAGGGCGAGTTCGAGTTGGCGTTCACCGTTCCTGCCGCCTCAGCAGAAGGCTTCCTGGACACGGCGCGGGAGCGCCACCTTTCTCCGAAATGCATTGGCCACGTGACCGAAAAGCGAGGAGTCTTCCTCTCGTGGGGTGGACGTGACGTACAGGTCGACTCCGGGTGGATCCGGAACTTGGCTGTGGGAGGGGCTCGCGATGCCCGCCGATACATTAGTGACCTCGTCGCGTACGCGCAATCGCTCCCGGTGTGAGAGCGGGGCTTCGTCCGGCGCGCAGGGGAGCGAACACGGCCTGCGCCTTTCCCGGTTCCTGGCCGACGCCAGGATCAAGCTCAGGGACCGGGTCAAACAGTTCTCTCGCTTCATTGAAGGTGAGTACCGGCGCGACCTGCTCGTCGGCCGGGAGATCGCTGGCCCGATGGGCCGGTCCGCCCTCGTTCGAGACTCCACAACCGGTGACGTGCGGCCCATGCTCATGTTCGGGTCGAACAATTACCTCGGTCTCGCCAACGACCCGCAGGTGCTCACCGGGGTCAGGGAAGGCCTGTCGCGGTACGGCGCGGGGGTTGCCGGTCCTCCTATGCTGAACGGCACCACGTCTCTGCATCGGGAGTTACAGCGTCGCCTGAGTCGTCTGAAATGCGCGGAGGACGCGCTCATCTACTCCAGCGGATACAGCGCCAACATCGGCTGGGTTTCCGGGCTCGTCGGTCGGCGCGACGTGGTCGTTCTCGACAGGCTCTGCCACGCTTCCGCTTTCGATGGACTCCGGCTGACCAAGGCGCGTGTGGTGACGTTTCGCCACAACGATGTCACCGACTTTGAGGCCAAACTGGCGAAGGTCGCCTCCAGGGAGGATTTCGTCAACATCTTCGTCGTCGTTGAAGGCGTGTACTCAATGGACGGCGACCTGGCGCCGTTAGACCTGATCGTGCCGCTGTCGCGGCGGTTCGGCGCCTTTCTGGTAGTCGACGACGCACACGGCACCGGCGTACTGGGGGAGAACGGTCGCGGCGCTGCTGAGCACTTCGGTGTCGAAGGCCGGGTCGACCTGGTCATGGGAACCTTCAGCAAGGCGCTGGCTGTCACCGGTGGGTTCCTGGCTGGGAGCAAAGAGGTCATCGAGTACCTGCGGTTCTTCTCGCGCTCGTACTTCTTCTCGGCGTCTCTGCCCCCGACGACGGCGGCGGCGGTCCTTGCCGGGCTGGACGTCATTGAGCAGGAGCCGGAGCGCAGACAGGAACTCCACGAGAATGTCCGCTATCTCGTGCAGGAGCTGCGTTCGCGGGGCATAGAGACCGAGAGTTCGTCGGCCATCGTGCCGGTCCGTGTCCCGCGAGGAATCAGGCGCGTGGCATGCAGACTGGACGACGCGGGCATCTTCGTCAACGCCATCGAGTACCCGGCGGTGCCCAAAGGCAAAGAGCGCCTTCGCGTGAGCGTCACCAGTGAACATACGCGGCAGGACATTGACAGACTCGTCGACGCACTCACCGCGGCCCTCGAGGAGGAGAACGTCCCCAGCGTGGAACCCCCCAGGTGAGTTCCCTGGTGGCTCCTTGGGCGAACTCATCCGCCAGACTACGAGGAACAGAAGGATGAAAAAGATCCTGATCATCGTCCTTTTCCAGAACCTTGGTGAGCGCAAGACGTGGTACGCCAAGTCGCCCGCGCCACCTCTGTCGGGGCTGCTGCTGGCCGGTCTGACCCCACCCGTCGTGGAGGTCGAAGTCCTTCACGAAATGGTCCGTCCCATCGATTACAAAACCGATGCCGATTGCATCGCACTGAGTTTCATGGACTACTGTGCACCACACGCTTTCGACGTGGCTCGGCGTTTCCGCGCCTTGGGCAAGACCACCATAGCGGGGGGGAAGTACGCCACCTCCAACCCGGACGATGCCCAGCCTCATTTCGATTGTGTGGTTGTCGGTGAAGCAGAGCGGGTCTGGCCGCGGGTTGTGCGAGACTACGTTGCGGGGAGGTTGAAGGAGCGTTACCAAGCCCCTTCATGCCCACCCTTGGACAATATCCCGCCGCCGAGGTACGATCTGGCGGAGAAGCGCTTCCATGTTCCGGTTGTCACCGAAGCGACGCGCGGCTGCAAGTACAACTGCTCCTTCTGCCAGTTGACGGCCACCGAGAACATCTATCGGATGCGTCCCATCCCCGACGTCATCCGGGACCTGACGGCCACCGAGGCCCTTCCGTGGCACAAGCGGCGAACCGCGATGCTGTACGATAACAACCTTGGCGGTGATATTGAGTATGCCAAGGACCTCCTTCGGGCAATGGCCGCGCTGGACCTCCTTGCCTGGGGCGCGCAGTTCAGCTTTGACTGCCTTCACGACACCGAGTTCGTTGGTCTGCTCGCCAAGTCGAACTGTCGTATGGCCTTCATCGGCATGGAGTCACTGAATGACAAGAGCCTAGCGCACGTCCACAAGACCCATAACCACGTTGAGGAGTACCGAGAACTCTTCGAGAGGCTGCGGCGGGCGGGTGTGCTGATCTTTGCTGGCCTGATATTCGGCCTGGACGCCGACACCGTCGAGTACTTCCGCTCCCTTCCCCGAAGGCTGGACGAGGTCGGTCCGGAGGTGGTGCTGATGTCGCTCGCCATACCCATCCCCGGCACGCCCTGGCACCGGCAACTCGTCGACGAGGGCCGCATCGTGGACCACAATCTGGCCCATTACGAGGGAGATCACATCCTTTTCCGCCCGAAGTTGGTTAGTGTGGAGCAGCTTCTGGGCGCTTTCCGGAGCAGCAATGCCTACTTCTACACTTGGCGGCACATTGTTTCGCGCTGGCTCAGGTTCGTCAGGTCGCAGCCTGGGTTCGGTTTCCTGCCCGGGTCCGTTCTCACATCACTGATCACCACGGGCATCTATTTCCAACTGTCGAGTTTCCTGAGACATCACGCTATGGTCAGAGTTCTAAACGGGCGAGACCCCGAGGAAGCGGTCCCCCGAGGTGGCGGCTTGACCGAAGACACGAGCCAAGGGGCTGTCTGTCGGCGCCCGTCCTGCCTGCTCGTGCGAACGCGGTCGACGTGATCTCTGGAGCTCGCAGACGCAGGCAGCAAGCGATGAGGGGCCAGCAGCGAACACTCACCCGTGTCGCGCGAATGTCGAACAGATACGCATCTGCATCAAGGCCTGTCCCCTGTTGCGCATATCAGGGCCGTGCAGGCCCGGAGAATGTGCTCATCGCTCTCTCCGGAGGGCAGAACGCCCGGCTCAGGCGCTCATCGTACATGGATGGAGGGCCATGTTAACCGACGATCGCCCTTTGCTATAGCGGCTTCGTCCCTTCCTCAGCTGGCGAGGACGCACGAACAGGCTGGCGAGCCCGGCAGAGAATTCCCTGAAAAGCCTTGACATCTCAGAACCGGGGCGCTACAGGAAAGTCCAGTTACCTACAAGGCCGGACACACTCCTTTGGGGCCTCCATCCTCGACGGTCCGGCCGAACGCAGGGGGCAGTGACGCAAACGCTGGGCGTACCTTGCAGCGCGTTGCGACCGGTTCAGGAGTGCGGTTACCGGTACGATGACCGGCGAGAGGCGCGACAGCCATCCGCAAAAGCGCTACAGAAAGCCAGGATGAAGTAGGCATGCGCGGCCCGCATCTTTGGCTTCCTCACCCTTGACCAGTCGGCCCGGCAGAGCGTGGGGGGCAAGGCCATGTTGCAGGCGGCTCCAAAGGGCAGAAAGCCGAACCACTTTACACTCTCTGCCCATAGCTGGGCGACCCCACACGAGTGCTGGTTACGAACGTACCTTGTAGATCTTCTCTAAGAAGGAGGTAGTCTTGCACCAGACTAATCGGGGGAATACGGCCTTGTGAAAGGTTAGGTCGACGCTGGCACTGGCAGCGTGAAGGAGGAGGGTCATGAGGTTCTGCAATTGTGTCTTGGTCGTTTGTTTCATAGCGTTTGCTGCGCCGATTGCCGAATCGGGCATGCCGGGTTATGAGGGGGAGCACTTCCTGGCTGACCTGGTCACCGACGAATGCGTGTTTTTCTTTTCCATGCCCCAACCTGTCGCGGCCCACCAGGACATCAACGCCCTGAAGCTTATGGGACTTGCGCAGGAGCCGGAGGTGCAAGCACTTTGGCAGAATATTTGCGAATCCCTCGATAAGCGCCTGGGCGAATTAGTAGAGAGCGACAGTCCCCAATTGGCAAAGCACAGAAAGAGGTATTTGGAAGTTTTCGATCGTCAGATTTCCCTTGCCGTTTTCAGAACGAAGGAAATCACGGGCATTTACAGCCCGATTGGTAATCTTGCAGCAGGGCTGTTGCTGGGCGATGCGGTGGCGCTGCTGGAGAGCAGCAGTTCTCCGGAGCTTGTAGCGCAGGCGGTCAGGGACTTTGCATCCGGGACGCTTGCCAAAGCCGTGTGGGGAGGGTCCTTCCGAGAAGTCGAGATTGAGGGTCAGACGGCATACGAGTCACTTGAGGACAGCCTTCCGCTCTACCTTGCGTGCAAGGGGGGGGTAGTAGTAGCCGCCACTCGGAAAGAGAGGCTCGAGTCACTGCTTGCCGCATTTGATGCGCCACCCAAGAACCCGCTGTCTGCCCGACCTGACTACCGAAAGGCGATGGCTGAGACAGGCGATGGGGAGGTCACCATTTTCTTGTATTGGAACATCGAAGAGAGCCTGCGCCGATTGGCGGCTGAGCGGGACGAAGAGGAGAGAGAGGATTTTGAAGAGGTCGTGCGGGCATTTCGGATGAGCGCCCTCTGGGCGGCTTGGCGAGGCGACGGCGAGCGGGCTCAGTTCCACGTACGCCTGCAGCGGGCAGAGGGCCAGGGCGGGATGCTCGATGCCTTCAGGCCAGCCTTTAACCCCTTGGACACCACGGCCGTCGTTCCCTCCAGCGCTTTTGTTTACGGCTCGCAAATGGTGGACGCGATGAAGCTCTGCAAGCACTTCCTCCACCTCTATGAGAAGGAGGAGTTCGGGCCGAGTATACCGGAGACCGGGCCTCAAGCTGAAAGGTGGGCGAAGTTCCAGGCCACCAGTAAGACCATAACCCTGGTAGCATCGTCCCTGGGGCCGGAGGCGGCATTTTGCGCCAACATCCCCTTCGGCGGGGGACTTATTCCCAATGCGGCCATAGTTTGCCAAGCAAAAGACCCGGTGACGCTCGAGGATGACCTTCGCAGCTTGCTGAAGATCGCCAAGCTCGGCGAATTCAACGAGAGCCAGTATTTGGGTTACACGGTATACAGTGCGCCCGAGCGGGAACTGCCCTTCGGCCTTTGCTATGCCGTCTTGGAAGGGCACCTGGTGCTGGGCCTGACACCGCTGGCGGTCAAGGAGGTAATCGCTCTTCAGAAAAACCCCGCGGGCTCACTCAAGCAAAGCGCGGAGTTTGAGGCCGCCTTCAAGGGTCTGCCAGAGGAAAGGCAGGGAGCCTTCTACCTCAACACCCGCAACATAGCACTTTTCCTGTACAACATCATCGCACCGATTCTAACCGGTGTCGCTGTACATGCGCCGGAAGATTCTATCTTCGACCCGGCCCTGCTCCCAGTGCCGGCGACCATTGGGCGACACTTAGACAAGTTGGTGGCCGTCGCGGTAGTGGACGAGCAGGGAATGGTCATACGAGGTTACTCGGATGGGCTCGACCTACTGACGGTGACCGGGCTGTGCGCCCTGCATGTCCCGCTTTACGGCCCTTTCGTTGTGATCGACGTCCGGGAGGAACTCGGCCATGCGTGCATGACTCAGCTTTACCGGCTCATACAGCCCCCAGCTAGGGAGACCTTACCGGCGACGCAGGTTGAGTTCTTGAAGGAGTACTTTGACGGTGGGCGGGAACTGGTCTGTCCGCTGGACAGGGACCCACGCGACCTGGGGGGCGGATATAGGACGAGTTTTCGCTACTTCATCGAAGAGTTCGGCGTGCAGATGGAATATGGCGGTTGGGAAGGGCGGCCGGAACTGAGATCCGACCTGATTCTGTACGAGGACGCTCAGCGGCACGGCCGGCGAACCGTCCTTACAAGGGCCCGTTTTCCCGCGTCACTCCCGGAAGAGGAGTTTCAAACAATGCTCCAGGCGCAGAAAGAAAGATACGGTGTGAAGTGACGTAGTGAGCACCCAAAGGAGACGGGTAGCCATGAAGAATCTTTTGGGCGTCCTCATAAGTGGGGCCCTCTTATGCGCCACGGCGGCTGCGCAGGAGAAGGCAGAGTTTAGATTCTACAGCCGGGAAGGGGGTCGGTACTTCGAGCTGCGCCTGCCTGAGGAATACCATTCCTCCGGCCGAAATGTCGTTCTGGCCCGCTTGGGGAAGCGATCGCCGGGGATCCATCTGGCCTACCCCGGTCAGATAAAGCCCTACGACGATTCGTCCTATTTCGCCGGTATGTATCGGGGCACGGGGAACTACCAAGTTGAGGTCCTCGTAACCCGCTACGGTGTGCAGCGAGTAACGGAAGAGAAAGTGGTGGCCCAAGTGGTGTTTCCGGCCGCAGGGCCCGAAATGCCTGAGGAGGCCTGGAACCGCTACGTCGCTGCCCAGGCCCAGCAGTGCGAGCGTATATTGAAGCGCGACCTGCATGCGGCATTCTTTCAATACGTCAGGCTGCTCGCCTCGCAGAGGGCGGGTATACCACTTCGGGAAGTAGGTCGACCCGAACCTCGCTGGCTCCGGATAGCCCGCAGGCCTGTGGACCTCTATAGCATCACCACCGGTGCGCTTGCTATCCAGGAGACGCTTCAACTGGCTGAGATGACAGGAGCCTACCGGGCCGAGCAAGAGAAGAGGGTCGCACTCGGGGAACTGGGAAAGGTGAAGGTCCGCAGCCATCCCTTCAAGAAGATGCTCGAGGGCAAGCGGCCCGTCATCTCCGACATAACGCACGCCGTGCCGCTGGACTTCTACTACTGCCGATTCCAGAGTCTGGACGACCTGCTTAGTCTGTTCGAGTTTCTGGAGCAGTGGGGCAATCACTTTCTGCGAACTTACGCTGTTGCAGCCCGCGACGACCACCTGGCTGAGAAATACATCCGCCAGATGCTGCTTCACACGGACCCGGTCAGCAGGGAGCTTTTCCGCAAACTCATTGGGGAGATGGCCATTATTGGCAGCGACCCTTTCTTCCTGTCGGGTGCGGACGTCACGCTCGTCATTCGAACGGGGCAAGGCGATCTCCTGGAAGCCTACATGGAGCAGAAGGTCCAGAAGGCTATGAAGCTGCGCCCAGACCTTACCCCCAAAACGCTGAAATGTTTGGACGTGGAACTGCGAGTGGTCAGGACGCCCGACAGGGCCGTAAGCTGCGTCTTCGGGCATGCTGACGGTTTTTGGTTCGTCGGCAACTGTTTGTCGGCTGTCAAGCGCGCGGTTAGCGCATTGCGTGGTCAGATTCCCTCGCTGGACGAAGCATTGGATTTCAGATACATGCGAACCATCTATCCTGCTGATGCTGCGGAAGAAGACGGTTTCATTTACCTGTCGGAAGCGTTTCTGAGGAACGTGATTGGCCCACGGCTCAAGATAAAGGGACAGCGCAGGATACGCTGCGTCAATGAGCTGCGCATAATCGAGCACGCTGCTCTCCTGTTCGAGCTGGAACGGGGCCGGCGTCCGGAGTCGATGGCGGAACTGGCCAGTAACGGTTATCTCCCGGAGCACGCCCTGCGCTGTCCAGACGGAGGTCGGTATTCCTTCGACCCGAAAGGCCGCGTCGCTGCGTGCAGCGTACACAACAGGCTCCCCTATCTCACCCCACAGATTGAGACCAGCGTCGGGTTGGTTACCAAGCGGGAAAAACAGGACTACGAGCGTTTCGTGCAGCAGTACAACAGCTACTGGCGTACCTACTTCGATCCCGTGGCGATACGCATCGGCGTGGGTCAGCAGATGAGCTTCGAAACCCAGATCCTACCCCTCATAGAAAACAGCATCTATGAGCAGTTCAGGCAGGTAATGGGTGGCGAAGGAGTGAACCTCAGGGGCCCGATCCTCTTGCCGACCACCATTATGGCCTGCGGTGGGAGAGTAAACCCATCGGCGGTTCTAAGCGGCACCGCTGTGGCCGAAGCACTTGACAGAAGGCTCGGTGGGAATACTGTCAATGCAATACTGAGCGCTTTCGAGGGAGCAGCGTTCCTGATGATTTGTGACGGGGAGCCGCTTTACCGATTCGACTTCTCAGATTTTGCCGGCGAGGTGCTCCGGTGGAGAATGCAGAGCGAGCTCGTCTACCTCCCCGTCCTAGCCGGCCTGCAACTTCCCACCTATCTGGCGCTCAAGATAGAAGAGAGGGCTGCTTTCGACCAGTTTCTCTCTGGCGTCCATAGGTACGCGGCCGAGCGATCAGCTGAGCAACAGTTCGGCCGTTTTGCCGTGCATCTGGATTTTGCCGAGTTGCCGCCGTATCGCGAATGCCGAGTGTACGAGATAGGGGCAAAAGCCTTCGCTTTCGAGGTTCGCTATTACTATACGGCCGTGGGCGGGTACTTGTACCTTGCAAACCGGCTGCGGCTGATCCACAGCCTCATAGACACGCATAGGGAAGGGGGCGCCTCGAAGGAGCCCGCACTCACCGGCAACTTGATGATTCGCTTTCTGCCCCGGAACTGGAAACAGATACGTAGGGACATTGCCCTGGGCTGGGAGGCGAAAAGCCGCCAGGCATGCTTGACCAACTTCTCCTCGATCGAGCCGCTTCTCCACGTTACGAAGCCCGCTCAACCCCTTCGTGAGGTCTGGGAGGGGTCCTCCCGCAGAACCTACTTCTGCCCGGACGGAGGGAGCTACAGCCTGCGGGAAGGCAGGGCCTTCTGCTCGGTACACGGGCATCCCGATTTCCCCGCACAGCCGGAGACTCCCCACGCCACCAGTCGCATCGCGGCCCTACTGGAGCAGTGCGAGGATATTACTGTCGTGTTCTCGTTCACCGAGGACGGCGTCGCCACGCAGGTCAAGGTGGCGCTCGGCCGGTAGGACTGAGGCGATGAAGATGGGCCAAAGAGCTGAGGCGCGCAGTGTGTCCCAGGAGCCCACGGGCTCGCACGTCTACCTGATCGACACCGGCGGGCTCAGCCCGGCCGAGGTGCTGGGACGAAACCTGTCTGAGTTTCCTGCCTCTCCCGCTCCTGATGAATGAGGCCCGCCTCCGGAAGCACACGATACTGGGACGATGGCTTCGTCGTGGTGTTGGAGACGGAAGGTACCGGGTCACCCACGGTGGAGAGGCAGTATGCGCACGGTCGTGGCATAGACGACGTGCTGGTGCTCTTTGACAAGAACGGGCAGGGCTACGACGTCTACTACTACCTGGAGGCCCCCCTCTGGACGGTGGAGGCTTTAGTGGACGAGACTCGAAGAGGTCGGAGACCCCACCTGACCAGGGACAATGCCCAGGGACGTCTCGTAGAGAAGGTCGCCGACGGGACGACGACGCGGTACTATCACGACGGTGTCCGGATCGTGGGGGAGACGGCGAGTATGGCCAATGAACAGAAGATCT
>CBDVDV010000106.1:0-12969 GCA_965372835.1 uncultured bacterium
CTGGGCTTCGCTGTGTGGGAGGCAGGAGTTGATCCAGCCCTTCTTTGGCGGGCGGTTCTTAGGGGGATGACACTTCAATATCGAGGTGATGAAGACCTCCTCCCGTCGGAGGCCGATTTCCTCGATCAGCCCGGTAAGCAACCGCCCGCTGCGTCCGACGAAGGGGCGTCCGCTCTTGTCCTCCTGGGCGCCCGGGCTCTGGCCGAAAAGGAGCACGGGCGGATCGAGCGGTCCCTCCCCGGGGACAGCCAACCGGCGCGTCCGACAGAGTTCACACAGGGTGCAGGCGCAGATCTCCGCGTGTCTGGCTGCCAGTGCTTTTTCGCGCCCGCTCATGCCCACTACGTCTTCAGCGTAAGTACCAGGAGCGTCAGCGAGTGGGGCGGGAAGGTGTAGCGGAAGCATTCGCCCAGGTCGCCCACCTCCCGCTCGGCCGGCGCCACCGTGTCGGGGGCGTCGAAGTCGTTCATCGCCCCGAGGTCGTCGTGCATGAGTTCGTACGCCCGGCCCACCGGCTCCACTCGGCAGCCGAGCAGTTGCACCTCCGCCTCCACGGGCGTGTCTTGGTGGCGGGCGATACACGCCAGCGTCAGGATGTGCCTCTCTTCGTCGACTGTAGCCGAGACGTCCAGGAAGGGCACCTTGCCGGCCAGGGGCGCGCCGGCCCAGGCCTTGACGGGCACTTCGGTCTCGTAGGTGTCCACGTCCACCCAGGTGTCGAGGGCGACTGTGCCACAGTGCTCGGCGTAGAGGGCCAGTGGGTGGTAGATGGGTGTGAGGAAGAGGCCCTCGGGGCTGGTGCGGATGGGCGCTAAGATGTTGACCATCTGTGCCAGGTTGGCCATCTCCACGGTGGTGCAGTTGCGCTGGAAGATGTTGAGGAAGGTAGCGACCACCAGGGCGTCGGTGAAGGTGTAGCGGCCGTGACCCTCGACCCGGCCGCTGGGGTGGGCGTTCCATTCGTCGAAGACGATGGTGATGCGCTCAGACTTCTTGGCCTCGTGCATGGCGACGTCGATGGCGGTGTTCCAGATGTGGATGTCGTCCTCGGCCAACAGGGCCTGAGCGAGCATGTCGTAGTAGTCGCCCCGGCGGATGTAGCGGTGGACGGCGATGGCGTCCACCAGGTCGGCGGTGCGGCGGAGCAGGGGCAGGTTCCAGTCGGTGGGGTTCACTCCGCACGCCCCGCAGGCCACCAACTTGATGCTGGGGTCCACCCGGCGCATGGCCTTGGCGTACTCCCGGGCCGCCCAGGCGTGCTCCTCGGCCTGGCGCTTGCCGATCTGCCAATCGCCACTGATCTCGTTGCCGATGCCCCACCAACGGACGTTGTACGGCTCTTCGTGGCCGTTGCGTCGGCGGAGGTCGGCGTGGTGGGTGTCGCAGGAGGCGTTGCAGTACTCCACCCACTGGGCCGCTTCCTCGATGGTGCCGGTACCGGTGTTGACGCAGACGTAGGGCTCGGCGCCGACCTTTCGGCAGTAGGCGAGGAACTCGTCGGTGCCGAACCGGTTGGATTCCTCCGTCTTCCAGGCCAGGTCCCAGCGGCGGGGGCGCTCGTCTTTGGGGCCGATGCCGTCCTCCCAGTGGTAGGCGCTGACGAAGTTGCCCCCGGGCCAGCGGATGATGGGTACCCGGAGCCCGCGCACCGCCTCCATCACGTCGGTGCGGAAGCCCTCCTCGTCGGAGAGCGGCGAACCTTCCTCGTAGATGCCTCCGTAGATGCAGCGTCCCAGGTGTTCGATAAACTGCCCGTAGATGAGCGGGCTGACGGTGCCCAGTCGGCGGTCAGCATCGACCTTGATGCGGGCCATGGCAAATCTCCCTTCTCGCTGAGGCCCTTTGGCTGACCGGCATGGCCAACGTCCGCCGATTGTACGCACACTCTTTTTGTGGGCAACACCAAAGTGTTGGGTTGCGCGCCCGGGTGTGGGTACAATGCTTTCCGGTGCGAACGTCACTTCGAGGAGCGCGAAGGATGAGAACGCCCCTATTGGCTTGTGCTGTACTTCTGGTGCTCGGCTCGGCAGTCGGCGGGCAGCAGGAAGGCGCGAACCTGGTTACGAACCCGGGCTTCGAGGAACTGGATCTCGAGCAGTCGGGCTGGACCCGCCTCTGGACCCGCGATGCCGATACGGGCGAAGCCGTCACTGACACTGAGTACGCGCACTCGGGTCAGGCTTCCCTGCGCGTCGAGCACCGGGGCGAGCGGGACTGGAGCCTCGGGCAAGTCCGGAGGCTGGAGGTGGAGCCGGGGCAGGTCTACGAGATCTCCGGCTGGGTCCTCTGTGAGCAGATACAAAGGCAGGTCAACCTCAGCGTCATTCCCTATTCGGCCGAGGGCAAGGTCATTGCCTGGTTCTGGGGCACGCTCACTACCGGGGGCACGCACGACTGGAAGCACCTCCGGCGGCGATTCGCTGTGCCTGCGGGCTGCCGAGAACTTCTCTTTCGACTCACCGGCTCCGGCCCGGGCGCCGCCTGGTTTGACGACCTGACGCTCGGGCTGGTCGGCAGCCTGGACGCCCTTCGCCGGGGCTTCGACGAGACGACCGTGGAAACGCTCGGCAACAACTCCCTCGGCCTTACGGTCACGCCGACCACCGGCGCCTTCTCCCTGACGGACAAGCGCATCGAGCGCACCTACAGCCCTATCGGCGGACCCACGGGCTTTGTCGGTCTCCGGCTCGAACGGGACGAATGGACGCTGTCGGTCGAAGGCTGGCGCGAAGACACGGGCCAGAACGTAAGGCTGCGCTGGGTGGTGGCGTCGGATGCTCCTGAGGTGACGTTCACCGTGGAGGCCGAAGGCGACTTCGGGCCGGACTGGCACTTCCCGTTTGCCTTCGCCACCCAGCCCGGCCAGTGGCTGGTGGTGCCTTTGAACGAAGGCATCCTCTATCCGGTGGATGACGAACGGGTCGAACCCCGCTGGCTAACGGGCTACTCGGGCCACGGCCTCTCGATGGCCTGGTTCGGCGTCACTCAGGGTGGGGCTGTCAGTCCCGAGGCGGACGAGCCCAGCCCCGGGTTGATGACCATCGTCGAGACGCCCGACGATATGACGCTCCGCATCGACCGTCTTGGTGGCGACCTACTGGTCGCGCAGGCTGTGTGGAACCCGCAGAAGGGTCGGTGGGGGTACGCGCGCAAACTCCGCTACGTCCTCTTGGAGGACGGGGGCTACGTGGCCCAGGCCAAACGGTACCGTGAGTATGCGCGCTCCCTTGGTCGGCTGGTGACCCTGCGGGAAAAGGCCCGGCTCAATCCGAACGTGGACAGGCTCATCGGGGCCGTCAACGTCTGGACCTGGCAGGAGAACAAGCGCGAACTCATCGAGAAACTGAAAGCCTTGGGTGTGGAGCGCGTCCTCTTCAGCAACGCCCGGACAGCCGGCGAGATTGATCTCTGTAACCGGCTGGGCTACCTGAGCAGCCGATACGACATCTACCAGGACGTCTATCCCCCGGGCAAGCCCGCCTGGGCCAACCACGAGGGCTGGCCCCAGGGCCTGGTGCTGGATGCGCGCGGCCGATGGGTGCGGGGTTGGGAGATTCGTTCCAAGCAGGGGGAGTTCCCCGGCGGCGTGGTCTGCTCCATCCCCGGGCTGGCACGGGCCAAGCGGAAGATCCCTGAGGAACTGCGCCAGAAACGCTACCGGTGCCGATTCATCGACACCACCACCGCCTCCGCGTTCAGGGAATGTTACAGCCCCGAGCACCCGACCACCCGCAGCGAAGACAACCGTCACAAGATGGAACTCCTCCGCTTCGTCTCCCAGGAGATGAAACTGGTCACCGGGTCGGAGACGGGCATCGACAGTGCGGCTCCCTACGTCCACTACTTCGAGGGGATGCTCAGCCTGGGGCCGTACCGGCTGCCCGATGCGGGCCGGAACATGATCCGGGTGGCCGAGCCCACCGACGATATCCTCACCTTCCAGGTGGGCGCCTACTACCGGGTGCCTCTCTGGGAACTGGTCTATCACGACTGTGTGGTTTCGACCTGGTACTGGGGCGACTACAACAACAAGATACCCCAGGTCTGGGACCGGCGCGATCTGTGGAACATCCTCTACGGCACACCTCCCATGTGGATGTTCAACGAGAGTATCTGGGCCGAGAACGAGAAGCGTTTTCTCCGCTGCTACCGCACCGTGTGTCCGGTGGTTCGGCGGGTGGGCTACGAGGAGATGGTCTCCCACCAGTTCCTCACCGCTGACCACACCGTCCAGCGCGGCGAGTTCGCCGATGGGACCCGGGTGACGGTGAACTTCGGCGACCATCCGTACGCCTACGACGGTGGCGTTGTGGCGCCGATGGGCTTTCGGGTGGAGTGAGGCGGGGGGAGTGGCGGAGTTCGCGTCGGCGCCTCTCGATTGACAGTACCGGCCGGGTCTGGTAGCGTACGTCGCAATCGGTTGTCTGGTGTGTGCGCAACAGGGGATTCGTGCAGAGGAGTCCAGCGATGGAGTTGGGTGTGTATTCCGGGTGCGTGGTAGGTGAGACGCTGCGGGAGAAGTTCACGGCCCTGCGTGACATCGGGTACGACTTCTTTGAACTGGCCCTTCGGCGGGACGATCTGCCCGCGGTCCGCGAGGGCTGGGAGGACGAACTGCGCCAGGTCTCGGGCGAGACGGGCATCCCGGTCAAGAGTCTCACCTGGGGAGGCTTCCCCGAGTTCGGTCGTGGACGCCAGGACCCGGAGCGGAGACAGCAGGTCGTCGACGACGTCGTGGAGATGGTCGAGTTCGCTGGCCGATTGGGAGCCGAGGTCATCCTCCTTCCGGTGTGGGAGGGGGAAGGCCTGAACTACGAAGAAGGCTTGTCCCTGTACCGAGAAGGGCTCGGCCCCTGTGCCCGGGCGGCCGAGGCCCAAGGCGTGGTCCTGGCCCTGGAGCACATCCCGGCCAGCAAGTTCGCCAACACCGGCCTGGCCATCGGCGAGGTCGCCCGGGCGGTCGGCAGCGACGCCGTGGGCGTCTACTACGACATCGGAAACGACAGCCACGTGGATCAGGACCCGGTGCAGAGCATCTCCAAACTGGGTGCCCTGATCGGCCAGATTCACTTGAAGGGCACCCGCGGAAAAGCCTTTTCGGAAATGCCCCTGGCGGAGGTCCGCCGGGCGCTCACCGAGGTCGGCTTCACCGGCCGAGGGGCCATCGAGATCGGCGGCAAGGAAAACAACGACCACCTCGTCGACGCCCTGAAGGTGCTCCGCGACCTGGGCTACTGAGGGGGCCCCCAAGGCGCCGGCGGAAGCAATCGGTGGAAGTCGGGTGGCACCTCGTCCCGCGAGTTGCAGGTGTAGCGCTGCCCGTTCACTTCACTGCTGATTCGCGATCGACTCGTCCCCCGGTGTCGCCTGACATTTTGACACCTGCTCACTGTGGTGTCGGGGGCTGCGCTGCTGACAGGCTGTCAGACCGGGAGCGCCGGGCGCCTTTTCACTGGAAAATCTAAGACGCCGCCGTACAATGGGTTATGCAGTGTGGCCGAGGCGCAGGCAGCCTTGGCACAATCTTTGCAGGAGTGAAATACTTGCAGCGGTGCGCTGTCTGAATGGACGTCCATGGAGAGCTTTTTCCCACCGAGTTGAAGTGACAGGTCCGACCTGGAAAGGAGGCGGGGATGGCGAAGCAACTGACCTTTGAGGAGGGCGCCCGTGAGGCCCTCGCCCGGGGTGTGGAGAAACTGGCGCGAGCCGTGCGGGAGACCCTGGGCCCACGAGGGCACGCAGCGCTCCTGGACAAGGGCTACGGCGCTCCCCGGGTGACCCGGGAGGGGGTCACGGTGGCCGAGGACATCGAACTGGTCGCCCCCGAGGAGAACCTGGGGGCCAGGATGCTGCGCGAGGCGGCCTCCAAGACCAGTGAAGACGCCGGCGACGGCACCACCACCGCCACCGTGCTCGGCGCGGCGATCTTCAAGGAGGGCCTGAAGAACGTGGCCGCCGGCGCCGACGCCATGGCCCTGAGCCGAGGCATCCACAAGGCCGCCGACGCCGTGGTCCGGAGGCTGAGCAAACTGAGCACACCGGTGAACGTCGACGACACCAGCCAGATCGCCCGCGTCGCCCAGGTCGCCGCCAACGACGACCCCGAGGTCGGTCGGCTCATCGCCGACGCCTATCGCAAGGTGGGCAAGGACGGCGTCATCACCGTGGAGGAGGGCAAGTCCCTGGAGACCGCCGTGGAAGTGGTCGAGGGGATGCAGTTCGACCGGGGTTACCTCTCCCCGCACTTCGTCACCGACTTCGACTCCATGGTCTGCGAGTTGGAGAATCCCCTGGTCCTCATCCACGAAGAGAAACTTTCCGGTGTCAAGGATCTGATTCCCTTCCTGGAGAAGGTGGCCAAAGCCAAACGGTCACTGCTGGTCATCGCCGAGGACGTCGAAGGCGAGGCCCTGGCCCTCCTGGTGGTGAACAAGTTGCGCGGGGTGGTCGGGTGCTGCGCCGTCAAGGCTCCTGGGTACGGCGAGCGCCGCAAGGCCATGCTCCAGGACATCGCCATCCTCACCGGCGGCCAGGCCTTCTTCAAGGACCTGGGCGTCGAACTGGAGAACGTCTCGCTGGCTGAACTGGGAACGGCCAAGCGGGTGCGCATCGACGCCGATAACACCACCATGGTCGAGGGGGCCGGCGGAACCGCGGCTATCGAAGCCCGGTGTCAGCAGATCCGGCGGGAGAAAGAGGATACCACCTCGGACTACGACCGGGAGAAACTGGAAGAGCGGCTGGCCAAACTGGCGGGTGGCGTGGCCGAGATCACCGTCGGTGGGGCTACCGAGACCGAGGTCAAGGAGCGCAAGACCCGGGTCGAGGACGCACTCAACGCCACCCGGGCGGCCCTGGAGGAGGGGATCCTGCCCGGAGGCGGGGTGGCCCTCATCCGCGCGGCCGGCGCCCTTGACGACCTGGACTTGGCCGGCGACGAGGCCACCGGCATTGACATCGTCCGCCGGGCCGTCGCCGCTCCTCTCCGCCAGATTGCCGCCAACGCCGGTGTCGAAGGGGAGGTGGTGGTCCGCAAGGTGATTCAGGAGAAAGGCAACTTCGGCTTCGACGCTGTCCGCCTCCAGTACGGCGACCTCCTGGAAGCGGGCATCATTGACCCGGCCAAGGTGACCAGGAGCGCGCTCCAGAACGCTGCCTCGGTCGCCTGTCTGCTGCTGACCACCAACGCCCTGGTGACCACCGTGCCCGAGGAGGAAGAAGAAGGAGCAATGCCCGGGGGCGGCCCCGGCGGCATGGGGATGCCCGGTGGCATGGGGGGGATGCCGGGCGGAGGCTTCTGAAGTCGAACACGAGCAGGATATCCTGAGCGAACGGTGAGAGCGAGGAGGTGAACGATGAAGTTGGCACCACTGGATGACCGGATAGTGGTCCAGCGGCTGGAAGCGGAGGAGACCACCGAGGGAGGCATCGTGCTGCCGGACACCGCCAAGGAGAAGCCTGAGCAAGCCAAGGTTGTGGCCGTGGGGCCGGGACGGATGTTGGACGACGGCTCCCGGGCCGGCCTGGACGTGAAGAAGGGCGACACCGTGCTCATCGGTAAGTACCAAGGCACGGAGATCACCATCGACGGAGAAGAGTACGTGTTCCTGAAGGCAGAGGACCTGCTGGCGGTGCTCTCCTGAAGTGAACGGGTGCGCCGCTGCCAAGGAGGGATGGGATGGCCAAGCAACTGATGTACGGTGACGAAGCCCGAAAGAAAATCCTGCGGGGAGCGACCATCCTCGCCGACGCCGTTCGGGTGACCCTGGGGCCGACAGGACGCAACGTCATTCTGGAAAAAAGTTTCGGCTCACCCAGCGTCACCAAGGACGGTGTCACTGTGGCCCGCGAGGTGGAACTCAAGGACCCCTTCGAGAACATGGGGGCCAAGATGATCAACGAGGTGGCCTCCAAAACCAGTGACGTGGCCGGTGACGGGACCACCACCGCCACCATCCTGGCCGAGAACATCTACCGCGAAGGACTCAAGGCCGTGGCCGCCGGCGCCAACCTCGCCGCCGTCAAGCGCGGCATCGACATCGCCGTGGACGCCGCCGTCGGTGAACTCAAAAGCCTCTCCCGCGAGGTCTCCACCCGCCGGGAAATCGCCCAGGTCGGCACCATCTCGGCCAACAACGACCCGGCCATCGGCGACCTGATAGCCGAGGCCATGGACAAGGTGGGAAAGGACGGGGTCATCACCGTCGAAGAGGGCAAGTCCACCGAAACCACCCTGGAACTGGTCGAGGGGATGCAGTTCGAGAAGGGCTACACCTCCCCCTACTTCATCACCAACCCCCAGCAGATGCGCTGTGAGTTGGAGGACTGCCTGGTCCTGGTGCACGAGAAGAAGATCGCCAACGTGCGTGAGTTCCTGCCCTTGCTGGAGAGGGTGGTCTCGGCGGGCAAGCCCCTGCTGGTCATCGCCGAGGACATGGAAGGCGAAGCCCTGGCCACCCTGGTAGTGAACAAACTGCGGGGTGTGCTGCACGCCTGCGCGGTCAAGGCCCCGGGTTTCGGCGACCGGCGAAAGGCCATGATGCAGGACATGGCCATCCTGACCGGGGGTCAGATGATCAGCGAGGACCTGGGCTTGAAGTTGGAGACCTTGCAGGTGAGTCAGTTGGGTTCGGCTCGCCGGGTGGTCGTCGACAAGGACACCACCACCGTCGTCGGTGGGGGCGGCTCCCGCAAGGACATTCAGGCCCGCATCCGACAGATTCGCACCCAGATCGACCAGTCCTCCTCCGACTACGACCGCGAGAAGTTGCAGGAGCGGCTGGCCAAACTGACCGGTGGCGTGGCCGTGGTGCACGTGGGCGCTCCCACCGAGATCGAGATGAAGGAGAAGAAGGCGCGGGTGGAGGACGCCCTGCACGCCACCCGGGCCGCCGTCGAGGAAGGCATCATCCCCGGTGGGGGCGTGGCTCCCCTGCGGGCCATCGCCGTGGTGGAGAAGGTGCGCAGCAAGGCCCGTGGCGATGAGAAGTTGGGGGTGGACATCGTCCGGCGGGCCCTGGAGAGCCCCCTGAAGCAGATCGCCGAGAACGCTGGCGAGAACGGCTCCGTGGTGGTGGAAGAGGTCCGTGCGGAAGCGACCACCGTGGGCTTCGACGCCAACACGGGTGAACTCGTGGACATGTTCGAAGCCGGTATCGTTGACCCCACCAAGGTCACCCGCTCGGCCCTGCAGAACGCGGCCTCGGTGGCCGGACTGCTGCTGACGACCGAGACCATGGTCACCGACTACGAGAAGAAAAAGGACGAGCCTGAAATCGAGGGGAGTGTCCACTGAGGCCCCCGCGGGGCCGTCCGACTGACTTCTGACCGCGCAAGAGGCCGCGCCTGAGGTCGAGGGGCGAGCGGGGTCTCTTGCGCGGTTCCTCACCGGCGTCGATGACTGCCGCGAAAGTGGACGTGCACATGGCCGGGCGTGATTACTACCAGGTGTTGGGGGTCGCTCGTGGGGCCCCCCTGGAGGAGATCAAGCAGGCCTACCGGCAACTGGCACTGCGTTACCACCCCGACCGTAACCCCGCCGACTCCGGCGCCGAGCGCAGGTTCAAAGAGTTGGCCGAAGCCTACGAGGTCCTCAGCGACACCGAGAAACGCTCACTCTACGACCGCTACGGCGAGGCCGGCCTCAAGGGCGTCCGCCACGGAGACTTCCGCACCGTCGGTGAGATTTTCAACCTTTTCAGCGACGTTTTTGCCGGCTTCGGCGGCTTCGGCGGCCTGTTCGGTGCCGGGACCGGCGGCCGTCGCTACGTTCGTCGGGGGAGCTCGCGGCGGCTCCAGTTCGAACTTGATCTGGCCGAAGCGGCCGGCGGCATCAGCCGAACGGTCGCCTACGACCGCCGGGAGCCGTGCGAGGCCTGTTCGGGGACCGGGGTCCAGGCGGGTCATCACCGCCAGACCTGCCCCCAGTGTGGCGGCTACGGCGAGGTGGAGACCGCCCGGGGCTTCTTCCGGGTGCGCACCACCTGCCCGGCCTGCGGGGGAAGCGGTGAGGTGAACCCTCACCCCTGCGGCGACTGTCGGGGTTCCGGGCTCGCCGTGCGAAAGCGGGAAGTGAGCGTGACCATCCCGGCGGGGGTGGAGGACGGCATGGAGTTCGTCCGCACCGGGGAGGGCGACTTCGGCCCCGAAGGCGGTCCCCCGGGGGACCTCTACATCCGACTGCGGGTCAACTCCCACCCCCTGTTTGAGCGGCGGGGTCGGAACCTGTACTGCCGGGTGCCCCTGACCTTCGCGCAGGCCGCGCTGGGGGCCGAGGTTCCGGTGCCCACGGTGGATGGGGAGACGGCCAAACTGCATGTGCCCAAGGGCACACAGCCGGGCACCGTCCTTCGTCTGCGCGGCCAGGGCATGCCCGACATGGACACCGGTCGGCGGGGAGACCTGCTGGTCGAGGTGACGGTGGAAGTGCCTGGGCGGCTCTCTCAGGAGCAACGGCTCCTCATCCAACGACTGGGTGAGTTGGAGGGTGAGCGGCCGGGGCCGGTGCGTAGGGGCTTCCTGGACAAAGTGCGGGAACTGTTCGGCCAGGAAAATCAGTAGAAAAATGTTTGGTGACGTTGGTTTCCATTGATACAATCTCAGACGTCTGCCCCGACGCCGGCCTGGGTGCCGTGGTCGGGGGAAACGCCGAAGGAGGTAATGTCGGATGCGGGCTGAGCAACCAGGGGAAGAACAGGCTCCCGAGGAAGTCGAAACTTCCAACGACGCTCCAGCGGCCGCTGAGCCTGGTGGCGAGCCGGTCGATCTGGCAGGGGGTGTGACCGAATCGGAGCGACCGGAGACGCCGCTGGGGGCCGTTGCCCAGGAGCACGGCCGGCTCTTTGAGCGCCTCCAGCGGGTCACCGCCGAACTGGAAAACTATCGCAAGCGCGTCGAGCGCGAGCGTGAGCAGTGGCGCCAGTACGCCCTGGAGAACTTCTTGAAGGACCTGCTGGCCACCATCGACAGCCTGGAGCGGGCCATCCAGGCGGCCCGTCAGTCCGGCGACCTGGAAGGGCTGTTGGCCGGTCTGGAACTCATCGACCGGGAACTCCATCAGACCCTGGAGCGCCACGGGGTCCAGCCCATCGAGGCCCTGGGGCAGACGTTCGACCCCTTTGCGCACGAGGCCGTGGAAACGGAGCCCGCCGGCGAGCAGGCTCCGGGGACGGTCACCGCCGTTCTGCAGCGGGGGTACCGGTTGCACGACCGGGTGCTTCGGCCTTCCGGGGTGCGCGTGGCCCAGGGAGGCGAGCCCGAATCGCGGGGGTCGGGCGCCTCGGCCGGGGAAGCGTCGGCGGCAGAAGAGGGGGCCGTCTCCAGGGGCGCAGCGGAACTCGATATCACCTGAACTGCAACTGTGGGGGAGAGGATGCCGACCTACGACTACGCATGCGGGGCCTGTGGTCACCGCTTCGAACTGTTTCAGTCCATCCGTGACGGGGCCCGGCGCAAGTGCCCGTCCTGTGGCCGGCTGAAACTGCGTCGGCTCATCGGGGCTGGGTCGGCGGTGCTCTTCCGCGGTCCGGGCTTCTACCAGACCGACTACCGAAGCCCCGAATACGAGAAGAAAGCGAAGGCGGAGAAGGAAGCCTCTTCCTCGAGTAAAACCGACACATCCTCGAGCAAAACCGACACATCGTCTTCCGAGAAGACCGGCACGACAGGTGACAGTGGGGACTGACCTCGGGAAAGGAGTAGCGGATGCAGGAACTGAAGCAGAACTGGCGCGACATCTTCCGGGGGTTCCGCCTGGGGCTGGACATCTGGAAGATCAGCCTGGCCTTTGTCGGTCTGGTGGCCAGTGTGGTGGGTATTGCCATCCTGATGGAGCTGCAAGAGGCGGGGAACTGGATACCGCTGGCCATCGGCGGAGTTGCGGTCTGGCTGCTCCTGCTGGTCAACACCCTGCGCGCTGAGGACCGGCTCAACGTGAAGAAGTTGGGAGCGCTGCTGGTGTTGCTGCTGCTGCTGGGTGGGTTGGTGTGGCTCTTCGATGACCTGCCTGAAGGGGTGGTGACCACCGGGGGCGCTGTCGTGGTGCTGACCCTCGTCTGGGCGCTGTTCGGCGGGGCCATCACCCGCAGTGCGGCGGTGGAGCTGGCCACCGAGGAGCGCCTGGGCATGTGGGAGGCCCTCCAGTACGCTTGGGCCCGCTACCGGCACTACGCCTGGAGCATCCTGGCTCCCCTGGTGGGCATCGTCTTCTTCCTGCTGATTATGGTTCTGGGTGGTTGGGTCGCCCGCTGTCCCGTGTTGGACGTCCTGGTCTCGCTGACCACGCTGCTCTACCTTCTGGCCGGCTTCATCATCATGCTCATTCTCGTCGGGCTGGTCGTGGGCTGGCCGCTGATGTTCCCGGCCATCAGTGCCGAAGGCAGCGACAGTTTCGACGCCATCAGCCGAGCCTACAGTTACATCTACACCAAGCCCTGGAAGTACATCTGGTACCATCTCGTGGCTCTGGCCTACGCCGGCGCCATCATCTTCTTCGTCAAACTCTTTGCCTTGGGAATGGTCGGCTCCATTGACCGGTCCCTGGATTTCGGCATGGGTGGCGATTATGCCGACTCCGTCCGGGCGGGTGTCCTCAACTACGGCATGCTCGCCTACGAACCTGTCCAAGAGGCATCTTCCAAGGCCATTGCCACGATCGCCTCGCATGACGTCACGGGTGGCGTCCTTACCCGCGCCCTGGCTACGACCTACGGACTCCCCGCCATCCAGGTCGCCACAGCGGACATCAGCGGCACCCATCACGTCGTGGCTTTCGTGGCCGGCATCGGTTTTCTCATCTTTGTTCTGGCTGTCGTGTCCTTCGCCGTGTCCCTCGGTTTCTCCCTCCAGAGCATCATCTACCTCCTGATGCGCAAGGACGTGGACGGCACCGACGTGACCGAGGTCTTCCAGGAAGAGGAGGAAGAGGAAGACTATCTGGCCGGGGTCGGTGTGCCTGAAGAAGAAGAGGAG
>CBDVDV010000107.1:0-12911 GCA_965372835.1 uncultured bacterium
TGGAGCAGTTCCTTCCACAGGTGGTAGCCGTGACAGGCCACCCGGCCGTGCTCGTCGAATCCCTCACCGTGGTCGGAGGTGATGATGACGATGGTGTTCCCGTCGAGGCCCAGTTCCTTGATGCGAGCCAGTAGGAGTCCTATCTGGACATCGGTCCAGCGGATGGCGCCGTCGTAGGCGGCCTCGACGTAGCGGACGTCGTTCGGGTCAGCGCGCACGTACTGGGCACCCAGAGCCTTGGCCAGGCTGTCGGTGATGGGCGTCCTGAAGGCGCCCTGGTAGTGGGCGAAGAGGTCCCGCATGTCCTCCTCGGTGGGTCGGTAGGGGGTGTGGACGTCGTAGGTGTGGAGGAAGAGGAAGAACTTCTCGTCTTTGAGCCGCTCCAGGTGCGCAAGGGCCACCGGCAGGATGGTGCGAAAGCCCTCCACGGGAGCCACGTCGTAGGTCTCGAAGCCCTGGTCGATCTGCCAAACCCGGTCCAGTTGCGCATCGTCGACGACGGCAGCGGTGCGGTAGCCCGCGTCCCGGAGCACCTCGGCCAGCGTGGTCACCTCGGGAGCCAGGGGAATGGAGCGAGCCACCTCGGCCTTGTGGGTGCCCGGGTAGAGGGAGGTGAACATGGTGGCATGGCTGGGCAGGGTGACACCCAGGTGAGCGTAGGCCCGGGAGAAGCGGAGCGCCTCCCCGGCGAAACGGTCGATGTGGGGAGAGGTGTCTTCGCGGTAGCCGGAGCACCCCAGGTGGTCGCCCCGCAGGGTGTCGATGCTGATGAGGATGAGGTTGGCGCCGGGGTAGCGGAGTTCCTCAGCCGCGGGCCTGAAGGGCAGTCGGGGCACCCCGCCGGCGCGCTCCACCTGCGGGTCGCCCTCTCGCAGGTGCACATAGAGGGCATCGGCAACGTGCACCAGGACCGCGACGAGTACGACCGCGGCCACGGCACGCAGTCGGCGCCCCAGCACCGCCCGGCTTTCCGCCAGCAGCACCACCCGCACCAGCCAGAGCCCGGCCAGCACCACCAGCCAGGCCGCCGGCGTCAGCATCAGCACCTGGTACTCGAAGTACCGGTAAATCATCCCGCCACAGAGCGCCGTCAGCGCCGCCAGCCCCAGAAAGGCCAGTTCGAAGCCCACCACCAGTTCTCGCAGGCGCTGTCGGCGGCCCGGCTGCGGGTGCGGCCCTCGCTCCTGTGTCATCGCGTCCTCGTCGTGTGATTCTCTATGCCCACAGTCATTTGTCCTTCTTCGGGCGGCCGCTCTGGATGTAGCCGATGGCCCGGAGGCGTTGGCGTTCTTCCCGGGTGAGTTCAACGGGTTCGGGTGTGGGCAGTTGCAGTTGCTCGCCCTGGCGGACGAGTTCGTACATCCGGTCTTCCAGCCACTGGGCCACCGGCACTGCGCCCAGGGCTCGGTAGTCGATGGTCAGCAGGTTCCGAGTCTCGTCGTAGTCGTGATAGGTATCGTAGAGGCCCCTGCCCCGCAAGGTGTAGAGGACCTTGCTCCGACCCACCAGAGCCGAAAGCCTGTCCTGCCAAGTCAGGTACTCCTGCATGAACTTGTAGCGGCCGAACTGGTAGGCGCGCTGGTCCGGAACGTTCGGCTTGTGACAGCGGTTCTGCGCCAACAGAGGCAAGTCAGCCGGTGGCTGTGTGCCCTGGAGCATGGCCACGAGGTCCGCTCCTTCCACGGGGCCGTCGTGGCGCAACCTGAGCAACTCAAGCACCGTGGGCATCAGGTCCACCAGACCCACGTTGTAGTCAAAAACGGAGCCTGCCAGGGCGCCGTCCGGGAAGCGGATGATCAGTGGCACCTCCAACAGTTCGTCAAAGAGGCCGTATTGGTGACAGGCCACGCGGCCGTGCTCGTTGAACCCCTCGCCGTGGTCGGAGGTGATGATGACGATGGTGTTCTCATCGAGCCCCAGTTCCTCCAAGCGGTCCAGCAGGATGCCGACCTGAGTGTCGGTCCAGCGGATGGCGCCGTCGTAGGCGGCTTCGACGAAGCGGACGTCGTTGAGGTCGGCGGGCATGTGCTGCTGACTTATGGCCTGGGCCACCACGTTGCCTACGGGTGTGCTCAAGCCACCCTGGTAGCCAGGGTAGAAGAGCCCTAACTCTTCGTCAGTGGGCCGGTAGGGCGTATGCACATCGTAGGTGTGGATGAAGAAGAAGAACTTCTCGTCCTTGAGCCGCTCCAGGTGCTCAAGAGCCACCGGAAGAATGGTGCGGAAACCTTCGATGGCGACCACGTCGTAGGACTCGAAGCCCTGGTCGAGTTTCCACAGGCGCTTCATGTGCCCGCCGTCCACCACCGCAGCGGTCCGGTAGCCGGCGTCCCGAAGCACCTCGGCCAGGGTGGTCACTTCGGGGGCCAGAGGAATGGACAGAGTGATGTCGGCCTTGTGCGTCCCGGGGTAGAGGGAGGTGAACATGGTGGCATGGCTGGGCAGGGTGACGCCCACCGATGAGCGGGCCCGGGAAAAGCGCAGCGCCTCCCCGGCGAACCGGTCGATGACGGGGGAAGTGTCCTCACGGTAGCCGTAACAGCCCAGGTGGTCGCCCCGCAGGGTGTCGATGCTGATGAGGATGAGGTTGGCCCCGGGGTAGCGGAGTTCCCGCTCAGCGGGACCGAAGGGCAGTCGGGGCACCTCGCCGACCCAGTCCACCGGGGGCTCGCCCTGACGGACCCGTACGTAGAGGGCATCGGCAACGTGCACCAGGACGACGGCCAGCACCACCGCGCCGGCCGTCCGTAGTTGGCGCTTGAGGGCCGCCCGGCTCTCAGCCAGCAACCCCACTCGCACCAGCCAGAGCTCCGCCAACACCACCAGCCACGGCAGCGGCGTCAGCATCAGGAACTGGTAGCCGAAGCACCGGTAGATCATCCCCCCGCACAGCGCCGTCACCACGGCCAGCGCCAGGAAGACGATCTCCAGGCCCGTGACGATCTCCCGGAGGCGCTCTCGTCGGCTCGGTTCTTCTTGGCGGCCTTGCTTTGCGTTCATTTGGACATCGTCTGGCGGCGGTGGGTCCTCACGCGTGTGTCGGTGCTCAAACCGACGGCGGCAACGACGCCCGGAGCCCGCGGATGCTCAGCGGGGATCACAACAGTGAGACGGGGTCAACGTCTATGGTGACAGCCACCCGTTTGTGTCCCACCTCCGAGCGTATGGGGTCCAACAGCAGGTGTATGGTATCGGCGCGCGGGGCCTTGAGCAAGAGGTGCCAGCGGCACTGACCCCGCAGGTGGGAAATGGGCGCCGGTACCGGTCCCAGCAGTTCCGCCCCCAATCCCTCGGCCCCGGGACGGATGCGGGCGCCCAGGTCCCGGGCCTTGGCGACCACCGCCTCCTCCTTCTTCCCCTCCACCAGCACCCGGGCCAGTCGGCTGAACGGGGGGTAGTGGAGCTGTCGGCGGTAGTTGAGTTCCTGGGTGATAAAGGACGGGTAGTCGTGGCGTTTGGCGGCTTCGACGGCATAGTGGTGCGGACGGAAGGTTTGGACGATGACCCGTCCGCCCTTGGGGCCCCGGCCGGTGCGCCCGGCCACCTGGGCCAGCAGCCCGAAGGTACGCTCGGCCGAGCGGAAGTCGGGGATGTGAAGTGAGACGTCCGCGTTGACCACCCCCACCACGGTGACGTTGGGGAAGTCCAGGCCCTTGGCCAGCATCTGGGTGCCTACCAGGATGTCTATCTCACCCCGGCGGAAGGCGCCGAGGATGCGCTCGTAGGCTCCCCGCCGGGTCATGGTGTCGCTGTCCATCCGGGCCAGGTTCACCTCGGGAAAGCGCCGGGCCACCACCTGCTCGATGCGCTCGGTGCCCAGTCCGGTGAAGCGGATGCCCGGGGAGAGACATCCGGGGCAGGTTTCCGGCGGAAGGGTTTCGTAGCCACAGTAGTGGCAGCGGGCCAGGCCCGGGTGTGCCGGCTCACCGGGGGTGCCCAGGAGTTGCTGCCTCGCCGCGCGGCGCGTGTCCTTCCCGCCGGCGGTTCGGTGATAGGTGAGGGTGATGTCGCACTGGGGGCACTTGAGCACGAAGCCGCAGCGCGGGCAGAAGATGTAGGTGGCGAAGCCCCGGCGGTTGAGGAACAGGATGACCTGCTCACCACGCGCCAGGCTCTCCCGCATGAGCAGTTCCAGCCGACGGCTCAGGGCCACCAGACGCTTCTGCTCCGCCGCCTCCCGGGCCATGTCCACCACCTCGACCTCAGGCAGCGGCCTGGCCTCCACCCGCTTGGTGAGCACGGCCCGGCGGTACTTGCCGGTGACGGTGTTGTGGTAACTCTCCAGGGTGGGGGTGGCCGAGCCCAGTACGACGGGGATACCCAGCCGGTGGGCGCGCATGACGGCCACGTCGCGGGCGTGGTAGCGGGGTGTGGTCTCCTGCTTGAAGCTGGTCTCGTGTTCCTCGTCGATAACGATGAGGCCCAGGTCCGCTGTGGGGGCGAAGATGGCGCTCCGGGCGCCGATGACCACCTGGGCTTCCCCCCGCTGGATGCTCCGCCAGTAGCGAGCGCGCTGGCCGGCGGCCAGGTGACTGTGGAGCACCGCCACCCGGTCGAAGCGCTCCCGGAAGCGGGCGATGGTCTGCGGGGTGAGCGAAATCTCGGGCACCAGGACGATGGCCTGCTTCCCCTCGGCCACCACCCGGGCGATGGCCTGGAGGTAGATTTCCGTCTTGCCCGACCCGGTCACCCCGAAGAGCAGCAGCACCCCGAACTGCCCGGCCTCAAGCAGGGCTTCGGCCTGAGCCATGGCCCGGGTCTGCTCCGGGTTGAGGACGTGGGCTGGACGCTTCCTGGCGCGGGGGTACCGCAGGGGGCCCTCCTTCTCCACCCATCGGCGCTCCACTAACCCGGCCTGCTCCAGCGCCCGGGCAACCCCCTGCCCGCAGCCCGCTTCGCCCAGCAGCACCCGCTCCTCGGCTCGGTCCCCCCGGGCCAGGAGGGCCTCGAGAAGCCGGGCGCGCTTGGCCAGCCTCTTGGGGGCCTGGGCGATGTAGGTCCGGGCCTCCTCAGCGCTCACGGCCAGGCTTACCTCGCGGACCCGCTCCAGACCCACCTTCAGCCTGACCGCTGAGGGCAGGATGGCCTCCAGCACCTCCCCCAATCCGCAGACGTAATAGTCGGCCATCCACCGGGCCAGCCCGAGCAGTTCCTCCGAAAGGAGCGGCTCCGGGTCGAGGACCGACTCGATGGGCTTGACCTCCTCGACGGAGGGCTCCTCGATGAGGCCGACGCAGTAGCCGACGGTGTGTCGTCGGCCAAAGGGCGCGCGCACCCGGCTCCCCACCCGCAAGAGCGCGGTCAGGCTCTCGGGCACCTCGTAGTCGAAGCTGCGGTCCAGGGGGATGTTGAAGACCACCTGGGCGAATCGAGGACGGGAGGGGGACCGGTCGGGGACCCCACTGGCTTCGGGTGCTGTTGCTTCCTTGCTGTCGCTCGTTTTCGGCTCCCGGTCCCCGGCCGCCATCTCCTACTCCAGGTTGGCGTGGCGCTCGGTCATCTCCTGGACGGTCACCTCGCCGCTGGCCACCAGGGCCCGGGCGGCGGCGTCCAGGAAGAGCAGCAGGGCCTGCTCGAAGAGGGAGCCCCCGAACTGCTGGCTGGGCAGTTCGTCCTCCAGCCTCAGGCGGGTGGCGGCGGGGATGGTGACCACCAGGTCGGCCCGTCGGGCGAGGTCGGTCTCCGGGTGGGCCGTCAGGAGCACCACCGGGGCGCCCAACTCCTTGGCCTGGCCGAGACGGAGCGTGGTGGTTGCCGTGCGCCCGGTGCCCGAGCCGGCCACCAGGAGGTCCCGGGGGGTGATGGGGGGTGTGGCCGTCTCCCCCACCACGAAACTTTCCAGGCCCATCTGCATCAGGCGCATGGCGAAGGTCCGAAGCACCAGACCGGTTCGCCCCTGGCCCGTCACGAAGATGCGCCGACCCCCCAGAAGGGCCTTCTGAAAAGCCCGGAAGTCCTCGTCTTTGACCTTGCCCAGCACCTGGGCCAGTTCGTCCAGTATCTCCTGCGAAAGACGTTGGAACATGCTGGCACCCTACCCCCACTACGCTCAGTTCCGCCGACTGACTGCTTTCTTTTAGTATCCGTCGCCGGCTCCCTTTTGCAAGCGCTTTTGCCGCCTGGGCAGACCAGGCCCCTTGACCTGGCCGGGCACCGGTCGGTAGAGTGCCGGGCGGGAGGCCGGACACCCGCTCTGGGCCAGGCGGTCACTTGGTGGAAGAAAGGCGCGGAAGGATGCGTCGTCGGCTTTGGCTGGTGCTGGGGCTTGTTCTCGCGCTCGGTTGGCGGGGGCCGCTCGCCGCCCAGGAGCGCGCTTTACCCCAGTTGACCGTCCTTCATCGGGCCGGGCAGACGTTCGTCACCTGGCGTGAAGTGGGCGGCCCCGAGGTCACCTACAACCTCTACCGGGCCAGCGTCCCCATCACCGCTGACAGCCTGGACGCCGCCGAACTGGTCGCCACCGCCATCCCCCAAGGCACGGCCCGCGACTTCATCGCCGAGAACGTCGCCCGCCTCTCCAAACAGCCGCCGCCTCCACCCACCAACTTCACCGTCCTTCGTAAGGACGGCCCGCTTGCTGACGAGACGGGCCTCTTCGTTTACACCCCGGGCGTCAAGCGGACCTCTTTCTACGTCTTGGCCGCCGTCCGGCCCGAGGGCGGTGAGGACAGGCGGGTGCGCGTCGGCGTCAACTCGCAACTGGCAAGCGTCACCGAGGGCATTCATGCCCCCGGCCCCATCCTCATTTCCCGGGAAGAAGAGGGGGAGGAGGTGCTGCTGGACTTCATCCAATGGGCCACGCCCGAGCAGGCCTCCGTCGATGGTCACCCCTACCGGTTCCGCCTGGTCACCAGAGCGGACGAGCAGAAGTCGGCCGACCGCGGGCTCATCGTTCGCCTGCATCACTTCGGTGGTAACTACAACGCGACCAGGAGAACCCGCGCTGGCTTTCTCACCCTGAGCCTGGACGATTTCACCCCGGCCATACCCGCCGTCCACCATCAGAGTTTCTGGTTCGGCTACCGGGAGGACCTGGGCCGCTGCTACCTCACAGGCGAACACGCCAAACGTGCGGGTGGCGCGTGTCTCGGCGCTGAGGAGCGATCCGGGCCGGTGCCCGTTCGCGACTACACGCGTGAACGCATGCTCTGGACGATTGCAGGCGTGATCCAACACTTCCGGGTTGACAAGAATCGCGTCTACCTCACAGGCGGTTCGATGGGGGGCATGGGGACGGTGGGTTTAGGCCTCCGTCACCCCCGACTCTTCGCCGCCCTGGAGGCCCACGTCCCCTTCACCAACCCCGCCCGGTCGCAGTTCTATGGCTACCGGGTGCTGGGCGAGGTCTGGCAGGACGAGAACTGGCCCCAACTGCCCGACGGTGAGGGGCAGACCCTGGGCCAACGTCTCGACGACACCGCTCATGTCTTGTCGGCGACGGCGGACCTTCCTCTGCTCAAGTTCTTCAACGCTCGCCAGGACAAGGTCATCGACTGGCGCCAGATACCGGAGTTCATTCACGCTCTCGGGCAAGCCCGCCAGCCTTTCATCTGTGCCTGGGACAACGGCGGCCACACCGGCCAGCGGCCCGACGTTAGTTCCTCCTTCAAGGAGTTCGACATCCACCAGATTCGCCGGGACCGGTGCGTGCCCGCCCTCTCCAACGCCTCCACCGCCGATGACCCCGGCGCCAGTGACCCGGCTGAAGGAGACCCTGTGGGAGCCATCAATGACGACTTCCGCTGGGAGGTGGAAAAGGACTCGGCCGAGGAACTTGTGCTGAGGCTCTGGCGGATACCGAAGTCAGGCAAGTTCGCTGAGGTGACCGAAGCCACGGTGGACGTGACCCCCCGTCGCCGCCAGGCCTTCCTTCCGCCGCCCGGTTCGCAGGTCACCTTCAAGAACCTGCCGGCCACTGGCGGCTCGGTGATTCAGGAAATGCAGCTCACAGTCGAGCCCACTGGCCTTCTCACTGCCCGCCGGGTGCGCATCTCACTTGACCCGGGCAGCCGACTGGTCTTCACCACCGCGCCAGAGACGAACTGACCTCACGAACCGACCGCGCCGTCGAAGTCGAACGAAGATTCTACGGTCCTTTTCAGAAGGGAGCGACCGATGCTCAAGGGGTTGAGGCTCATCGGGTCACTGGCGTTTGTGGTGGGGTTCTTTGCCGTCATCTTCGTGGGGATTCCCTGGTGCGTCACCGTTCTTAACAGTGCTGACCTGGGTGGCCCACTGCCCTGGTGGCTCAAAGGTGCGGTGTATCTCTTCATCGGGGGCATCGTGGTAGTGCTGGCTTCGGTGGCTGCGGAGCAGCGCCTTCACGGTCCGAAGGCGAAGGAACTGGAGCGCGCGGAGGAGCCCCTCGGGCTCCTGGTGGAAAACACCGGCCGCGTCCCCGGCCGGGAGGTGACCGAGATGCTGGGGCTGGTCAAGGGACACACCATCTACGCCATCTGGCTGGGCAAGGACATCTCGGCGCTGGTCAGGCTCATCCTTGGTGGAGAACTGACCGAGTACACGGAGATGATGGGTCGGGCTCGGGCCGTGGCCCTCAGGAGGATGGTCGCCGAGGCCCAGGAGTTGGGAGCCGACGCCGTGCTCAACGTCCGCTTCATGACCACCAGCGTTGTCGCCAGCGCCGCCGAACTCTTAGCCTACGGCACCGCGGTCAAACTGTCCCCAGCGTCCAGTTGAGGGAACGCTTGGCCATCAGCACTCACCCCTCGGGAGGGGCCGAGGATGAGCGTGAGGATGAGAGGCGCTGGCCGTAGCGGGGCGCTACTGGGTGGGTGTCGGTTGACCGGCACCAGAAGGTGCGACCAGGAATCCGCGCATGACCAGGAAGAACAAGAGCGGCGATAAGGTGGCGAAGATGGCCTTTGCCGTAGAGAGTTCCTGCGTTTCGCGCAGCCCGATGACACACAGCACTGCCGTCCACAGCAGCGCCAGCGGCGGACCTATGTATGGGATAACGGCGAGCAGCAGCGCACTGCACGCGTAGGCCACCACCCGCGCGGTGGTTTGCATCCTCGGGGAAGCGCCGCCGAGCAAGATCACCGCAAGGTGCATGAGACCGGAGTACAAGGCCAAAACAGTCAGTGCCTCCAGTCCGGAAAGCGCCGTCGAACCGACATAGGCCGACAGCCTCATCTCGCTCTCGGGGGAGTGGGCAGGTATGGGCAGAAGGAAAGCCCAGAGGCTTACCAAAACCAGCGCTACCCCACCTACGATGACGACATAACTCAGCGGCGAGTACCAGCCCCCGGAGATGGGCATTCGGTGAAAGAAGGTCTTCGGGGCGAGAATGCTCGTCCGCAGTGTCTCATAGAGGGCCAGCAGCCAGCCCAGACGTCCACGGTCCTCCCAGGGCACGTAGATAACGGCCACGGTCGCAGGGGCGTGGAACTGGTAGCCACATTCGGGGCAGGTAACGTCGCCGCCTCGTCCTTCGGCCGGGTGCTCGTGGACCCCTCGGCAGCCCGGGCAGATGAGTTCGATGCGGGGTTGGGTCATTGGTTGAGGCGCAATCGAAGAGGTCGGAGACCCAACTTCCCCCGGTGCTTCGCTCATTCGTCGTCGCCGTTGTCAGCCTGGTCGTCGCCTTCGGCACGGGTAAGTTCGCTGGTCGTGTATCGGCAGCGGGGGTAGTTGGAGCAGCCGAAGAACTTCCCGCGGCGGCCCTGCCGTTGGACCAGTTCCCCGTCGCAGCCTTCCTCGGGGCAGGCTGCGCCCGTGCCCTTCGGAGCCTTGGTGACCGGCCCGGTGAAGGAGCAGTCCTCGCCTGAACAGGCCAGGTACTTTTGCATCCCCCGTCGGCGGAGCAGCAACGGCTCACCGCAGCGCGGGCAGGTTTCCTCGGTGGGCTTGTCGGCGGGGGCTCCCTTTTTCGCTTTCTTGGCCTTGGCGATGGTCTTGGTGTTTCGACATTCGGGGTAGCCGGTGCAGGCCAGGAACTTGCCCCAGCGGCCGGTCTTGATGACCATTGGTTTCCCACACTGGTCGCAGACCTCGTCGCTGGGTTTGTCCTTGGGCGCCGACTTCTTTGCCCGGCGCTTTTTCTCAGGCTCCTTGGTGAACTTGCATTCGGGAAACCCCGAGCAGCCGAGGAACTTGCCTCTCTTTCCCTTGCGCAGGACCAGGGGCTCGCCACACTCAGGGCAGACGCCGTGCTCCGGCTCCGGTCGACCAGCGGCCTGGGCCTTTGCCTCTTCGCGCTGGCTCTGGAACTTGCGGATGCCCATGGTGGACTTGCATTTGGGATAGGCGCTGCAGCCGAGGAAGGGCCCGCGTGGGCCCATCTTCAGTGCCATGGGCTGGCCACACTTCTCGCAGAGGGGCAGCCGACCACCTTCGGTGAGTTTCTCTAAGAGCGCCTTCTGCTTGGCCTCCTCTTCGGGCAGCGGGCGGGTGTTCTTGCACTCGGGGTAGTTCTCACAGGCCAGGAACACACCCCGCCGACCGCTCTTGGTCCGCATCCTCCCGCCACAGAGGTCGCAGAGGATCTCTTCCTCAAGAACGATGGGCCGGCCGACCTCATCGACGGGAAGTGTGTACTTGCAGTCCGGATACTTCGAGCAGCCGAGGAAGCGCTGCCCCCGGGACAACTTGTAGACCATCGGCGAGCCACACCGCTCGCAGACGACCCCCTCGGCCACCTCGTCGCTCGCGCCTGTCATCTCCTCCTTGGCTTTGGCCAGGTCGGCCTGGAAAGGCTCGTTGAAATCGCTCAGCACCTCCACCCAGCCCAACTCACCCTCCTCCACCTTGTCCAGTTCCTCCTCCATTTGCCGGGTGAAGGCCACGTTGATGATGTCGGGGAAGTGGGCGACCAGCTTCTCCGTGACCAGCTCCCCCAGCGGGGTAGCGTGGAACCGACGTTTACTGAGTTCCACGTATCCGCGGTCCTGGATGGTGGAGATGATGGGGGCATAGGTGGAGGGCCGGCCGATGCCCTGCCGTTCCAACTCGCGGACCAGACTGGCTTCGGAGTAGCGGGGCCGCGGCTCGGTGAAGTGCTGGGTCGGCTCGATGGTCTCGGCGGTGAGTTCGTCGCCCTTCGCCACCACCGGAATGAGCACGTCTTTGTCCCGACGGCCCAGGCCCCGGAGATAGCCCTCGAAGATGCACTCCTTACCTTCGGCGGCGAAGACCGCGCCTTTCGCTTTGTCCGTCTCGGCCGTCACCTCGGTTTTGCGGTCCCGCCAGAGGGCGGGGGCCATCTGGCTGGCCAGGAAGCGTCGCCAGATGAGTTCGTAGAGGTCGGCGAGCGGCTTCTCCAGGTGCTGGCGGACCGTCCCAGGCGTTCGGGAGGGGTCGGTGGGACGTATGGCCTCGTGCGCAGCCTGGGCGCCGGCGCGGGATTTGTAGAAGCGGGGCTTCTCGGGGACGAACTCGGGTCCGAACTCCTGGGCGATGGCTTCCCGGCATCGGCGCACCGCTGAGTTGGCCACTTGAAAACTGTCGGTGCGCATGTAGGTGATTAGTCCGACGGACCCTTCGTCGCCGAGCCGCACGCCTTCGTAAAGTTGTTGGGCCAGCCGCATCGTTCGCTTGGTCGAGAAGCGCAACTGGATGGAGGCCCGCTGCTGGAGCATGCTGGTGATGAAGGGCGGCGGGGCGTTGGCCGCACGCTCCTTCTCGGTGAAGGCCCGCACCCGGAAGGTCGACGCCTCCAAGGCCCGCACTAACCGCGTCGCCTCTTCCTCGCTGGTGATGCTCGGTTTCTCGCCGGCGAGTTCGCTGAGCAGCGCTTCGAAGGTCTCACCCGAAGGGGTCTTGAACTCGATGGTGACCTTCCAGTACTCCTCGGAAGTGAAGCCCCGGATCTCGCCCTCCCGCTCGACGATGAGGCGGACAGCCACCGACTGCACCCGCCCGGCACTCAAGCCCCGACGCACCTTCTCCCAGAGCAGGGGGCTGAGTTGGTAGCCCACGATGCGGTCGAGGATTCGGCGGGCCTGCTGGGCATTGACCTTGCGCATGTCCAGCGAACGGGGCTCGGCGAAGGCCCGGCGGATGGCCCGGCGGGTAATCTCGTGGAAGGTGACCCGGCGGACCTTCTCCTCAGCCAGCGCCAACGCCTCCTTGAGGTGCCAGGCGATGGCTTCGCCCTCGCGGTCCAGGTCGGTGGCCAGGTAGACCTCGTCGGCCTTCTCGGCCTTCTTCCTGAGGGAGCCGATGGTCTTGGTCCGTCGGCCGATGACCTTGTAGGTGGGGCGGAAGTCGTTTTCCATGTCCACCCCCAGTTCCTTGGGGGGGAGGTCGCGCACGTGTCCCATGCAGGCGGAGACCTCGTAGTCGCGGCCCAGGATGCGGTTGATGGTGCGGGCCTTGGCCGGTGACTCGACGATGACCAACTTGGTCGCGCTGTCCGCCGTTGTCTTCTTTGCCACGACGTCCTCCGTACCCGTGCTCCCGTTTTTAGTAGAGGGCGCGTCGGTGTGACCTGTCAAGGGCTTTTCCCGGCCGAGGTCCGCGCGAGCCGGCTGGGCGACCCGCCTGCGGGGGTGAAGCGCGCCGTCGCCTTAGCGGCTTTGGCGCGCCAGCGGGCGCCACCCCCGCCTTGTCGGGAGGACGGACATTCTTGTCCGTCTGCCCTCACCCAAGTCCAAAAGAACGACGGACATCAGGTTGCCCGCAAATCTGACGCCCACCCCAGGGGCTGCCGTGGATTGACATGTACCAAGGGGGCGGGCAGGATAGGGCCTCCTAAGGTTGTTCTGAAGACGAGTGAGAGGCGGACGTGACGGACGAACCGCGGGGCGACAGCATCGATGGCGACGGCGGACAGCCTGGAGCAGCAGGCGCCGCCGAGCCGCAGACGCTTGCCGAGTACTGGACGCGGGTCAGGCAATGGCACCGCTACAACGCCACGCTCCACATCGGCGAGGGGCTGAGCAGTTTCTTCG
>CBDVDV010000108.1:0-12887 GCA_965372835.1 uncultured bacterium
ACTCGATGGGGTTCTGGGTCGCCAAGACGAAGAAGGGCTCTTCCAGGGGGTAATCGACGCCCCCGATACTAACCTTGCGCTCCTGCATGGCCTCCAGCAGCGCGGCTTGGGTCTTGGGCGGGGTGCGGTTGATCTCGTCGGCTAAGATGATGTTGGCGAAGACGGGTCCCTCGAGGAACTTGAACTTCCGTTCGCCGGTGACGGGGTCGTCCTGGATGACCTCGGTGCCGGTGATGTCTGAGGGCATGAGGTCGGGGGTGAACTGGATGCGGTGGAACCGCAGCGACAGGCAGTTGCTGATGGTGGAGACCAGGAGGGTCTTGGCCAGCCCGGGGACGCCCACCAGCAGGCAGTGACCCCGGCTGAACATGGCGATGAGGACCTCGTCGATGACCCGCTGCTGGCCGACGATGACCTTGCGGATTTCACCGACGATGGTCTGATGGGCGTGGCGGAGTTTCTCCACCGCCAGCAGGTCGTGGTCGCGCACTTCCTCTTCCGTGGGTGGGGCCAGTTCCTCGACCTCGGTGGCGGGGTCATCGTCGGCCACCACCAGGGCCCGGGGCTGGAGCAGGTGACCGCACTGGCACTTGCGGATGACGTGATCGTCGGTGCTGACCTTGTAGCGCTTGTGGCAGGTGGGGCACTGGATGACGGACATCCCGCTACTCCTTGGCTCGGGCGTGGCCGGGGGATCAGTTCCCGGCACGCTTACGGGTGGTCTTCTTTTTGCTGGTCTTCTTCGTGGTTTTCTTCTTCTCGGCCTTGGGCTGGGTGCTCGGCTTCTCGGTCGCAGCCACCTCGGGCGCAGTCGCCTCTGTCGCTTTGGCCGAGTCGCTCTCTTCCTTCATCACCCGGGCGACGGAGGCCAGCCGATCGTCGTTGGCCAGGCCGATGAGACGGACGCCCTGGGTGTTCCTTCCGATGACCCGGATCTCGGAGACGGGCAGACGGATGATCTTCCCCTCGCCCGTAATCAGCATGAGTTCGTCCTCCAGGAGCACGTCCAGCAGGCCGATGACCCGGCCGTTGCGCCTGGAGGCCTTGATGTTGATGATGCCCTTGCCGCCACGGCCGGTGCGGCGGTACTCCTTGAAGTCGGTGCGCTTGCCGTAGCCGCCCCCGCAGACCGTGAGCAGCGTCGCCCGGTCGTCCACCACCACCATGCCCACCACGGAATCTCCCTTGCGGAGGCGGATGCCCCGGACCCCGCGGGTGGCCCGGCCCTGGCTTCGGAGTTGCTTCTCGCTGAAGCGGATGGCGTAGCCCAGACGGGTGCCCAGCATGATGTCGCTGGCGCCGCGGGTGAGTTGGCAGCCGATGAGGGTATCGTGGGGGTCGAGGTTGATGGCGATGATGCCGTTCCGCTGGGGGCGACCGTAGGCCGAGAGGGTGGTCTTCTTGACCACGCCCCGGGCGGTGGCCATGACCAACTGGCGGTCGTCGAAGTTGCGCACGGGGATCATGCTGGTGACGTTTTCGCCCCGGGCCAGTTGCAGGAGGTTGACGACGGCCCGTCCGCGTGCGGTGCGCGAGAGCTGGGGGACGCCGTAGACCTTCTGCCAATAGACCTTGCCCCGGTCGGTAAAGAAGAGGAGGTAGTCGTGGGTGGAGGCGATGAAGAGTTGCTCGATGAAGTCGCCTTCCTTGGTCTGGGCGCCGGTGATGCCTTTGCCGCCACGGTGCTGTCGGCGGTAGACGGTCAGGGGCATGCGCTTGATGTAGCCGGCGTGGCTGATGGTGACGGCCATGTCCTCCTCGGCTACCAGGTCTTCCATGTCGAAGTCGCCCTCGGCCTCGACGATCTGGGTTCGGCGGTCGTCGCCGTAGCGGTCGCGGAGTTCGTAGAGGTCCTCGCGGATGATGTCCAGGACCAGGTTCTCGTCAGCCAGGATGGCCTGATAGCCCTCGATGTCCTCCAGCAGGCGGGCCAGTTCCTCTTGGATCTTCTCGCGTTCCAGGCCGGTCAGGCGCTGGAGCCTCATCTCCAGGATGGCCGTGGCCTGGCGGTCGGAGAGTTTGAAGCGCTTCATCAAGCGCTGGTGGGCGATGGGCACGTCCTTGCTCTTGCGGATGGTGTCGATGACGGCGTCGATCCGGTCCAGGGCGATGAGCAGCCCTTCGAGGATGTGGGCCCGGGCCTGGGCCCGCTCCAGGAGGTAGTGGGTGCGTCGGCGGACGACCTCCATGCGGTAGTTCTTGAAGGCCACCAGCATGTCCTTGATGGACATGGTGACGGGTCGGCCGTCCACCAGGGCCAGCAGGATGATGCTGAAGGTGCTCTGGAACGGGGTGTGCTTGTACAGTTGGTTCAGGACCACCTGCTCGTTGGTGTCGCGGCGGAGTTCGACCACGATGCGCATGCCCTCGCGGTCGCTTTCGTCACGGAGGTCGCTGACGCCGGTGATGGTCCCCCGGTTGACGGCCTGGGCGATGCGCTCCTTGAGGGTGGTCTTGTTGACGGCGTAGGGGATTTCGGTGATGACGATGTTTCGTCGACCACCGCGGCCGCTCTCGACGTGGGTGCGTCCGCGGACGGCGACCCTCCCCCTCCCCGTGGTGTAGCCCCGGACGATGCCTGCCCGCCCGGAGATGATGCCCCCGGTGGGGAAGTCGGGACCGGGAATGATCTTCAGCAGCTCGCCCACGGTGACCTCCGGGTCGTCCATGACCCGGATGAGGGCCGCGCAGACCTCCACCAGGTTGTGTGGGGGGATGGAGGTGGCCATGCCCACGGCGATGCCGGTGCTGCCGTTACAGAGGAGGTTGGGGAACTTGCTGGGGAGCACCACCGGCTCGGCCCGGGTGGAGTCGTAGTTGGGTTCGTAATCGACGGTGTCTCTCTCGATGTCCCGGATCATCTCCATGGCCACGGCGTCGAGGCGGGCCTCGGTGTAGCGCATGGCCGCCGGGGGGTCGCCGTCGAGGGAGCCGAAGTTCCCCTGTCCGTCGATGAGCGGGTAGCGCATGGCGAAGTCCTGGGCCAGGCGGACCAGGGTGGGGTAGATGACGCTTTCACCGTGGGGGTGGTAGTTTCCGGAGGTGTCGCCACAGATCTTGGCGCACTTGCGGAAGCGGGTGCGGGGGCCGAGGTTGAGGTCGTTCATGGCCACTAAGATGCGGCGCTGGGAGGGCTTGAGACCGTCGCGGACGTCGGGCAACGCCCGGCTGACGATGACACTCATGGCGTAGGTGAGGTAGGACTGCTGCATCTCCTCTTCGATGAGGAGTTTGCGGATGTTGTCGCGCTTGCCCAGTTGCTCCATCCGGGCCGCCCTCTCCCTCGGCCGCGGCCAGGGCACGAACCGCCTGAGTGAGGCGCCCGTTGGTCGGCCGCTCGTGTCGTGCAAAGGACTTCTTGGCAGTCTCCCAAAGCCTTTATTCTATCTGATAGGCGCCCTGCTCGGCAACCCTTTTCCCTGCCTGTCGCAGCGGCGTGGCGGCCTTTGGAAACGCTCTTGACCCGGCAAGCCCACGGGCGTACGCTGAGGGTCGGCCGGCAGGCTCCGCCGGGGACGCCTGCGGTCGGCCAGCCGCACCCACGTGACCCGTGGCGCCGCCTATGACCACCGTGCCGCCCAGCACGCACATCGCCTGGTCGACGGACCCTCACCTGGACTTCCTGGGCGAGAAGGGAATCGTCGCCTTCGCTGAAAGCATCGCGGAGATGAATCCCGCAGGCCTGATCATCACCGGTGACATTGCCAACGCGCCCACCCTGGAGAAATCGCTCCTCCTGTTGGCCAACGTATTCGCCCGCCCCATCTATCTGGTGCTGGGAAACCACGACTTCTACTTCGGTTCCTTCGATGAGGTCAACGCCGCCGTCGCGGAGATTTGCTCCCGCCTGCCCGCCTGCCACCGACTGGGAACGGGTGAAGCCTTTCCCCTTTCGGCGCGCACCGGGCTGGTGGGTTGCGACGGATGGGGCGACGGCCGCGCGGGTCTGGGGATGCGCTCCGAGGTCCTGCTGAACGATTTCCTTCTCATCAAGGATCTTACAGACCTGACCGTGCAAGAACGCTTCTCTCGACTTGCCCAACTGGGCGACGCTTCAGCGGGGTACCTTCGGAGTGTCCTGCCTCGGGCGCTCAAAGAGTTCGAGCAGGTGATCGTAGCCACCCACGTGCCGCCGTTCCCGGAGGCCAGTTGGCACGACGGCAAGATGAGCGATCCCGAGTGGCTCCCGCACTTCACCTGTGTCGCCGCGGGGAATGCCCTTCGGGAGGTGGTGGCAGATTTCCCGTCGAGTGAGGTGGTGGTGCTCTGCGGGCATACGCACGGCGAAGGCAAGGTCGTCATCGATGGGCGTATCGAAGTACACACGGGCGCGGCCGAATACGGTCGTCCGCGGGTTAATGCAGTGCTGGATGTGTGACCAGGTCCTTGGTGGGGAGGAGATGTCGATGTGTGGTGGTAGCGGCGCCTGGATGGTTCTTGGACTTCTGATGTTCACCGCTTTAGCCCGGGGGGCTGACCAGGCGGCCGTAGTCGAGCGCTACCACCGGGCCAGCACCATCGGCGAGCGGGGCTACGGACAAACCGAACCCCGGCCCACGGCTCCACCTCAGTTCAAGACGTACCCCGGACGGCCCCGCATTGACTTCACCCCGGATCAGCCCGTGCTCTTCACCGAGGACCAGCCCCGGCTATCGAGCCGGAGCAACCTGACAGCCCTGCTGGCGGCCTTTCGCCGGGCCGCCACGCCTTTGGCCGAAGCCAGACGTCGGCGGCTCCAGGGAACCCCCACCACCGACGTCCTGACCAAGGCCCTGGTGGGCCGGGCGCTCTTCGGTGGGATGGGGGTGACCAAGGTAGAGCGGTTCGGCGGGCGGGTCTTCACTTTCCGCTCGGCGGCCTCGGCCGGGGCGCTTTACCCGGTGGAACTGTACCTCGCCGCCAATGCAGTCAGCGACCTGGAAGCCGGCCTCTACCACTACGACGTGCTCCATCACCGCCTGGAACAGGTCCGCCCGGGAGGGGAAACGTCGGCCCGGGTGCGGGCGGCTCTGGCGACCGACGAGCAGACCCGCCAACCCGCCGCCTACGTGATCCTGACCGGCGTGTTCGATAGAACCCGGGCCAAGTACAACGTCCGGGGTTACCGATACGTGCTCCTCGACGTGGGGCACGTGGCCGAGAACCTGGCGCTGGAAGCGGCGGGGCTGGGCCTGGGGGTCCGACTGCTCCCCCACTTCGACGATGACGGGCTGAACGGCGCCCTCGGTGTGGACGGCGAGCAGGAGGCCTCCCTGTTGGTGGTGGCGCTGGACACCACCGAAACGGGCGAGAGCCACGTCGCGCCTCCTTCCCGGGCCGATGAGCCGGTCAGGGGGCCGGGGCGGGCGACCACCCTGTCGGCCCAGGTGCATCAGGTCACGCGCCTGGACGCGGACACGCTCGCGGCGGTTGTGGCGGCGGCCCCGGCGGCCGGGCCGGAGCCCACGGCCGACGCCGAGTTGACGGCGCTGGGGGAGCCGACGGAGCCTGGCGGCACGCTGGAGGAGGCCCTGTGCGCCCGGCGGAGCCGACGGCGCTACGGACGCGGGGGTCTATCGGCCGGTCAACTGGCCGCGGTGCTGGAGTGGACGGCCGGGGGCGTGGCGACGCGGGGCTTGCGCTTCTATGTGGTGGTCAAGCAGGTGGAAGGCGTCGCTGCGGGCGTCTACCGATACTGGCCCGCAAGGCGATCACTGGAGCAGACAGGTCTGCCCCCGAGTGGGAATGAACTCGCTGAAGCGGTAGTGGGTCAGTCCTGGGTTGCGGAGGCGGGCTGTGTGGTGGTGCTGGTGGCCGAGGCCAGGGAACTGCGGGGGCCGCTGGGGGCCCGCTGGTACCGCACCGTCCACCTCGGCGGCGGCCAAGCGGGGGAACGCGTCTACCTGGTCGCTGAGGGAGTGGGTCTGGGCACCTGCGCCGTGGGGGCTTTTCGTGATGACGCGGTGGCCGGGCTCCTCGGGCTGGAGGAGGGAGTGTGGCCACTGCTCCTCTACCCGGTCGGCCGATAGCACGACCTACCTCGACGGTGGCCCCGAAAAAGTTCAGCCATGGGCGGCATTTGTGCTTGAAAGGTGGAGCGAAGCGGCGCTATACTGATGGGGCTTGGCCAGGGGAGATGGGTTTCTCCAGGAACGCGGAGGCAGGGCTCCCGAAGGCTACAGAACAGAAAGGACACTATGATCCGTGTACGTGCCAGGAGCAACGAAACGGTCCAGCAGTTGATCAGGCGCTTCAGCAAGATCTGCGAGAAAGAAGGCCTCAACAGGGACATCAAGCGCAACTCCTACTACGAAAAGCCCAGCGAGCGACGCCGGCGAAAGGAGCGCAAAGCCCGCAAGCGGGCCCTGGCGGCGATGCGTGCCTGAGACCGGCTGCGTCGGTCGGGGGTGCCATCGCATTCTCTGGGCTGAAGAGCACCGACGCAGAGGCTGGGGGCGGTGACGCCACCTGGCCTTTCTTTGACCCACGCAGAGGCTGTCCCCACCGTCCTCCCCCGCCGCCGACAAAATGAGGCTGGGGGGTACCGGAGGCTTCCGGTCGCAGTAACTGAGAAGAGCCGGGGCGACGGTGGTGACAGCGGGAAAGCCCGCCGGCGGGGCCTGTTTTCCCCCCAAGGGGAGCGGGGTCTTGCTTCGGAGGCGGAGTGATCGATACCGAGCGAGACTGGTGGGAGTGGCAACCATGAGCGACACCGACGCCCCTACCCCCAAGGATGAGGCCGAGGTGAGCGCCGAGGTCGGGGTCCTCCAGGAGGAGGAGACTCCGGCAGAGGCGTCCCCCGAGGGTGACGGTGAGGTCATCGAGACCAAGGACCTCACCAAGGTGTTCACCGACTTCTGGGGTCGGCCCAAGGTGACGGCCGTGGACGGGCTGAACCTGCGCATCTATCGAGGGGAGGTCTTCGGCCTCCTGGGGCCCAACGGCTCGGGCAAGACCACCACGCTGAAGATGCTCCTGGGACTGCTCTTCCCCACCGCGGGGGAAGCCCGGGTGCTGGGCTATCGACCCGGGGACGTGCGGGCGACCAAGCGCATCGGCTTCCTTCCCGAGGAGAGTTACTTCTACCGTTTTCTGGATGCGGTGGAGACGCTGGACTTCTACGGGCAACTGTTTCGACTGCCCAGGAGAGAGCGGGCCGAGCGCACCCGGGCGCTCATCGAGATGGTGGGGCTGGAGGGGGCGGCCAGGCGGCCCCTGCGGGAGTACTCCAAGGGGATGATGCGCCGAATCGGCCTGGCCCAGGCCCTGATCAACGACCCGGAGTTGGTGCTCATGGATGAGCCCACCGCCGGCCTGGACCCCATCGGCAGCCGGGAAATGAAGGACGTTATCCTTCGCCTCAAGAGCGAGGGCAAGACGGTGCTGATGTGCAGTCACCTGTTGGCCGACGTGGAGGACGTCTGTGACCGCATCGCCATCCTCCACCGCGGTGAGTTGGAGGTGGTGGGTAAGGTGCAGGAACTGCTCAGCCAGAAGCAACTGACCCAGGTGATGGCCCGCCAACTCAGCCCCGAACAACTGAACCGCCTGCGCGAGGCCATCGGTGACGCCCTGCTGTCCGTGGAAACCCCCCGGACCAGTCTGGAAGAACTCTTTTTGCGGGTGATCAAGGAGCGAGAGGGTGTGGGAGATTCTGAGTCTGGCCAGACACACCTTTCGTGAGTCACGGCGCAAGAAGGTGATGCTGGTCGTAGGCCTGTTCGTGGTGGTGGTGCTGGTGAGCACCGAACTGGCCCCCGCCGGCTACCCGGAAGCCAAGCCGACACTGGCGCTGACCGCCGCCCTGAACGGCATGGCCATCTTCGGCCTGGGGACCGTCGTGTTCCTGGCCGCTACCAGCATCCCCGACGACATCCAGAAGCGGACCATCTACAGCCTGCTGGTCAAGCCACTGCCCCGCTGGAAACTCCTCGTGGGCCGGACCCTGGGGTTCGTGTTCGTGGCCACGGCGCTGGTGCTGGTGATGGGGCTCTTTAGTTGGGCCTTCATCCGCTACACCGCCCGCCGATACCTGTCCCGCGCCCAGCAGCGGGAAGTGCTGGTCGGCCGACGCTTCCTGCGGGCCCAGGCCCTCCAGGTACTTCGCGGGGGGCAGGTGCAGGAAGTCGTCCCCACGGCTGAGGGCCGGGTCTGGGTGCACGGGGAGCTGGAGGTGGTGGCCCGCTACACCTTTTTCAACGTCCGGCCCAAAGGCATCTGGGGCAAGGCCGTCCACGGCGAGTTGGCGTTTCTGAGCAACTCCCGGGGCATGGGGGTGCTTCCCGGGGTGCTGACCGTCACCAACCCCACCACCGGGGAGTCCGAGGACCTGAGTGTCCTCTACGTCGACCACAAGGTCACGCCCTTCTCCTTCTCCCCCGGCCTGGTGGATGATCTGGGCAGTGTCCTCGTCGAGGTCAAGCGTACGGCCGAGGGGGACGCCCTGGGGGTGTTGCCGGAGGACCTGCGGGTGCGGCTGCGTCCGGTGAGTTTCGAGTGGAACCTGGCGAAGGCGCTCCTGCTCCTGCTCTTGGGGTTGACGGTGGCGGCGGCCCTGGCGGTGATGGGCTCGACGGTGCTCAGTCCCATGGTCAGCATCTGTTTTGGCTTTTTCGTGTGCTTCCTCGGCAACATCGTGGCGGGGATGCGCAGCATCGCCGCCACACTGACCCACTCGGGCACGGCGCTCCTGGACATGTACCCGCGGATGTATCAACTGGCGGCCGAGAGCCCACCCCCCTGGGTGGTCATGATCAACCAGTCTGTCCGCTACCTGCTGACCGGTCTGAGCCTGGTGGTCCCCGACTTCCGGAAGTTCTACGCGGCCGACTTCCTGATCGAGGGTATCAACGTGCACGCGAGGTTCTTGGGCTGGGCGGCGCTGTACTGTGCCCTCTACACTGGGGGCGCTCTGGTGCTGGCCTGGCTGCTGTTCCGCCGACGGGAAATGACCTAAAGGACGCAGCCGCGGTGCGAAGCAAACTGTGTATCGCCCTGGTGGTTCTGGTGCTGATGCTGACCGGCGCACCCATCCAGCGACACATCGCCAGCGAGCGGGACCGGCTTCGACTGCGGGTCGGGGTCGAGGGCCTGGCCCCCGACGAGATCTTTACCACCATGTGCCTGGCCGGGTTCCGCGGCGTGGCCGTGGACTACCTCTGGGTCAAGGCCTTCAACCTACAGTTGGAGCACAAGTGGCACGAGGTGCGGGCCCTGACCGAACTCATCGCCAAACTCCAGCCCCACTTCCCCACCGTCTGGGTGTTCAACTCCTGGAACCTGGCCTACAACATCTCCGTCGAGTGGGTGGACCCGGGGGACCAGTGGAAATGGATCAAGGACGGTCTGGTCTACCTCGACCAAGGTCTCCAGCGCAACCCCGACTCCATCCAGCTCTTCTTCGAGAAGGGCTGGATCTACTGGCACAAGATCAACCTCGGACCCTCCGGAGGGCCCAAGGAGTACTTCCGCGAGCGCCTGCTCGAAGACCAGGAACTCAACCCACTGGGACTCACCGCCTACGAGCTGGCCGCCGACTGGTTCCTCCTGGCCCAGAGAGTCGCCCGGGCCTATGACGACGACCCCGACCGCCAACATCCCTTCCTGTCCAAGGGCCAGGTGGAAGCCATGTACTACAAGGCCCTCCAGGCCCGGGCCGAGGAACTGCGCAAGGAAGGCGACATCGAGGGGGCCTGTGAGCTCCTCACCAGGGTGCTGCAGGAGTTGGAAATCCTCCTCCGACGGAACGGCCAGAACTTCCCCTACACCGACCTCTTCGAACCCGAGCACCGGGCCGTCACCCAGGAACTCTGGCGTCTGCGCATCATTCGAGACATGGCAACTGATTCGTAGCCGCCGGAGGGGGCAAGGAGCAGCGGGTGAGCGAGGGACCACAGGAGCAGATGGGAGAGAGCGGCGAGTTGGGGGACCGGCCCTTTGGGCGGCGCTGGCTCTACGGCGCCGCCGCGGTCGTGGTGCTGGTTGTGCTGCTGCTGTGGGCGGTGTTGGGGCCGGGGGTGCAGGAAGCCAACGAGCGCTGGTACCTGTGGGTGGTCTGGTTCATCGCTCCACTGGGCGCGGCGGGCGGCCTGTGCTTCGCCTACTACTTCTACCGGCAGATGATGGCGCGGGACGAGGGAACCGAGCGGATGCGCGAGATCGCCGCCGCCGTCCGTGAGGGCGCCAACGCCTACCTCCGCCGACAGTACCGGATCGTGGCCCTGGTGTTCGTGCTGGTGGCCATCATCCTGGGGCTGGTGTCCTTCGTGGGAGGCAGCCAGAGCCGACTGGTGCCCTTCGCCTTTCTGACCAGTGGGTTCTTCAGCGGACTCTGTGGCTTCCTGGGAATGAAGACGGCCACCTACGCCAGTGCCCGCACCGCCAACGCTGCCCGTCAGTCCCTGAACGCTGCCCTGCAGATCGCCTTCCGCAGCGGCGCGGTCATGGGTCTGGTGGTGGCCGGGTTCGCCCTGATGGATATCTGCGTGTGGTTCTTCATCTTGAAGCGGGTGGCCCCGATCTTCGGTCAGACACTCGACCTGCACCAGATCACCGTCATCATGCTGTGCTTCGCCATGGGAGCCTCCACTCAGGCCCTCTTCGCCCGGGTCGGTGGCGGTATCTTCACCAAGGCTGCCGACATCGGCGCCGACCTGGTGGGCAAGGTCGAAGCGGGCATCCCCGAAGACGACCCGCGCAACCCAGCCACCATCGCCGACAACGTCGGCGACAACGTCGGTGACGTCGCCGGCATGGGCGCCGACCTCTACGAGTCCTACTACAGCTCCATCCTGGCCTCCGCAGCGCTCGGGGTCGCCGCCGGGTTCGGCTTCAGGGGGGCCATCGTTCCCATGATGATCGCCGGTGTGGGCACGCTGCTTTCCGTCGTGGGCATCTTCGCCGTCCGCAGCCGGGAAGAGGCCACCCAGAAGAACCTGCTCTCGGCCCTGAATCGCGGCATCTGGCTCACCTCGGCGCTCACCCTGGCCAGCAGTTTCCTCATCATCTGGCTCGTGCTGCGGGGCGAACTCGGTGACGGGGGCGCCATCGGCATCTGGGTCGCCGTCCTTTCGGGACTGGTCGCCGGTCTCTTTATCGGCCACTGGACGGAACGCTACACCTCAGACGAGTATGGACCGACCAGAATGACGGCCGGTCAGTCGCTCACCGGACCGGCCACCGTCATCATCGACGGCATGGCCAGTGGCATGCGCTCCAGCGGCGCTCCGGCCATCGCCGTCTCCATCGCCATGCTGGCGGCCTTCTACTTCTCGGGCGGCGCGGACAGCATCTCCCAGGGCCTCTTCGGCGTGGGCCTGGCGGCCGTGGGCATGCTCTCCACCCTGGGCATCACCCTGGCCGCCGACGCCTACGGGCCCATCGCCGACAACGCCGGCGGCAACGCCGAGATGAGCGACCAGCCCGCGGTCGTCCGGGAACGGACCGACGCCCTGGACGCCGTGGGCAACACCACCGCGGCAACGGGCAAGGGCTTCGCCATCGGCTCGGCCGCGCTGACCGTCCTGGCACTGCTGGCCGCCTACGTGGTGCAGGTCCGCATCGGGCTGGAGCGGGCGGGAATCCCGGTGATGAAAGGCCTGTCAGAATGGCGCGAGGCTGAGGTCGCCGACTTGATGGCCTACTACAACGTCAACCTGATGAACCCCAAGGTGCTGGCCGGTATCATGCTGGGGTCCATGTTGGCCTTCGTTTTCTGCTCCATGACCCTGAAGGCGGTGGGCCGGGCCGCGGCCAAGATGATCGAAGAGGTCCGCCGGCAGTTCCGGGAGATTCCGGGCATCATGAGCGGGGAGTCGGCTCCCGACTACGCGCGTTGCGTGGACATCTCCACCCGGGCGGCGCAGAAGGAGATGATGGTGCCGGCGCTGCTGGCCATCGTGCTGCCGGTGGCGGTCGGTCTGGTGCTGGGTCCGGCCGGGGTGATGGGCGTCATCTGCGGCGGTCTGGTCACGGGGTTGGTGCTGGCCATTACCCTGAACAATGCCGGCGGCACCTGGGACAACGCCAAGAAGTACATCGAGAAGGGGAACTTAGGCGGCAAGGGCTCCGACGCCCACAAGGCGGCGGTGGTCGGCGACACGGTCGGTGACCCGTTCAAGGACACCTCGGGCCCGTCGCTCAACATCCTCATCAAACTCATCTCACTGGTCTCGGTGGTCTTCGCCGGTGTCGTGGTCAAGTACTCGCCGTGGGTCATGGAGGCGCTGGGCATCGGCCGGTGAGCCGATACGGGCGCACGCCGGGTTACTGAAGGTCGTTGGTCTGGGCACGGGCTGCGTGAGCGAGTCGGCGGGTCAGCGGCGGAGGGCTCCGACTGAGAAGTTCGAGTCTCTGGGGAGGCCGCCGGACTCACTGAAGTCCGTGCTCCGGCGACCGGGAGGTGGCTGATAGACGCACGCGAAACCGCCCGCACCTGCGCGCGCATAGCCGACAGCAAGAAGGCTCGCGACATCGTGATCCTGGAGGTCGCAAGGGTCCTCCTGCTGACCGACTTCTTCGTCATCGCCACCGGTGAGAACAGGATCCAGTTGCGGGCCATCGCCGACGACATCGGCCATCAACTCAAAGCCGCCGGCTTGCACAGCCTGTCGATCGTTGGCTATAAGGACGGGCGCTGGATCCTGATGGACTACCGTGACGTGGTCGTCCATCTGTTCCTGCCCGAGGCCCGGGACTACTACGACCTGGAACTGCTCTGGGGCGACACTCCCCGGCTGGATTGGCAGCCCACTGAAGCCCGTCGGACCGAGCCGTCACCGTAATGCGGCGAAAGAGCGCCGACAGCACCGGGGAGAGCAGCCTTGCTGTGTCTTTCTGTTTTCGGAACACGATACCGTGAACTTGTTCGTTGAAGAGATCGTCGCCCAGTTGGCCGAGTTGACGGAGAG
>CBDVDV010000109.1:0-12730 GCA_965372835.1 uncultured bacterium
TCAGAAGCCCCGGCCCAGGGCCCTCTTGGCCCGGCCGGCGGTGCTGGCGGCCAGGATGATCATGCTCCTGCCCCTGCCGGTGGCCGAGCCGTAGATGTAGTCGATGTTGATCCGCTTGCGGGCGAGTTTGGCGCAGGCCTTGGCCAGGACGCCGGGCTTGTTGGCCAGGCTGAGGGCGAGCACGTTCTTGGTGCTGGTAGTGACGCCCATTTTCTCGACTACTTTCAAGGCCGCAGCGGGCTTGTCGGCCACCATCCTGACCACGCTCACGTCGGTGGATTCCACCACGCAGGTGGCCTGGACGTTCACCTTGGCCTTGGCCAGGGCCGTCGTCAGTTTGGCCAGGCTGCCCGGCTTGTTGGGCAAGGCCACCGTAATCTCTTTCACCACCTTCATCCGTGTGCTCCTTTCCGGCTGAGGTGAAGGGGTACCGGGAACCGTATCCGCCTTCGGCTGTGCTCAGCGTTGTGGGCCCGTCGCGCGCCACCGCGGACCCGGGTGCAGGATACAGAGGCAGAGCGCGGATGGGCAAGGAAAAACGGAACTAACGTATTTGCACTGAGTTTCTCGACAATGATGAGGTGGCACGGACTGAGCGGAGCTCTGTCCGTGACCTCCGACCGCACACACGGACACGCCTGCGGCGAGTCCGTGCCACCCAGCCGTCCAAAAACTTCTGCCGGGCAGCTTAGTTGAGGGAGGGAGAAGCGAAGCAGAGGGGGCGCTCCCCGGTTATGGTTGCTCGAGTCCTTCCAGGTCGGTCTTCAGGCGGAGGAGTTTGAGGATATCGCGGCGGGTGACGATGCCCACCAACAGGCCGGCCTCCACCACGGGGATGCGTCCGACGTCGTACTGGGACATGCGGGCGAGGACGCGCACCGCATCCATGTCGGGAGGGACTGCGTACTCGGTGGCCCGGCGGTCCATGGCCTGGGCGACGGTGGTCTCGGGCCAGCGCTCGCGCTCGACCGCGCGGACGTTGTCCAGGGTGAGCATCCCCCGGAGCCCCTCCGGACCGCAGACGGGAAAGGCGTCGTAACGGCACCTGAGGAACCACTCGTTGACGGCGTCTTCCAGGGTGGTCTCGCCGGCTATGCAGACGACGTCTGCGGACATGATCGCGCTCAGGGGTACGCCTTCGAGGGCCCGGCGAACGATGAGTCTCTGGTAACTGGACTGAGCCGCGCCCCGGAGGAAGAAGCCTACCAGGGCCATCAACGCGCCTCCCCAAACGCCGAGCAGGACGATGCCCACGCCGCCGATGATGAAGGCCAACCCGACCCCGGCGCCAACCGAACTGGCGATGTAGGTGGCCTTGTGCAGGTTCCCGGTGGTCCACCAGATGAAGGCACGGAGCAGGCGCCCGCCGTCAAGAGGGAACCCGGGGATGGCGTTGAAGACCAGGAGCACCACGTTGATATACCCCAGGTAGAAGACCACGCTTCGGAGGGCTTGCCAGCCGGGCGCGCCCGTCGGCAGCACCGGCCGGAGGAGGAAGCAGAAGAGAGCGATCCCCACGGTCACCACCCAGCCGGCCACGGTCACCTCGGCCTCCACCCGCGGGCTCCCGGGCTCTTTGCCGATCTGGGCAACGCCGCCGAAGAGGAACAGGGTGATGCCTTCGACCGGGATGCCGTGGCGTTTGGCCATGAGAGAGTGCCCGAGTTCATGCAGCAGCACGCAGACGAACAGCAGCAGCGCCGTCACCGCTCCCATCGGCCAGTACCAGGTTTGGCTCAGACCCTTGGCGCTCGGGAGATCCGGGAATATGCGGGTCGCTAAGGTCAGGGTGATGTAGGCAAAGATGACGAACCAGGTAACGTGCACCCGGATGGGCATCCCGAAGACCGTTAACAACTTGAAGGAACGACCGTTCACAAAGATGTCCTTTGTTCCCCAACCCCCAGGTTCGCCACGGGAAGATTGCTTTGCGGTTTCGGCCCTCGTGGCTCAGCGAGCCAGCAGTACGGGACAGGCGCACGCCAGCAGCACCCGTCGGGTGTGGCTGCCCAGCAGCACCTCCCTGAGCCGACTCTCGCCGAAGGCCCCCATGGCCACCATCCCGCCGCCCGCCTCCGCCACCTGGGCCACGATGGCCTTCGAAACCGTGCCCGCTTGCCAGACGAACTCGGCCTCGACCTGGTGAGAAGCGAGGTACTGGCGAGCCTCCTCAAGGAGTGGCTGGGCTTCCTGCTCGGCGTCCTTGACACAGAGGACGATGAGGCGGAGAGGCTCGGCCGCCGGTCCGGAGCGGGCCTGCTCGGCGAAGAGGCAGGCTGCCGACAGGGCGTTGTTGGCCGGATGACGACCGTCGTAGGCCACCACGATGGGGCCGCCGATTTGGGTCTCCGACCTCTCCGGTCGCTTCGCTCCCTGCGATTCGCCGGCGGTGGAGACCAGGACGGGCCTGTTGGCGTGGTGGAGCACGGCTTCGCATACGCTGCCCAGCGTGTCCTCGTCGGGGCCGGCGCTGAAGCCCGACCGGCCCATGACCAATAGATCCACCTGGTGACCCAGTCGAACTATGCAGTCGGCCGGTCGGCCCCGCACCGTCTCCAGCGCCACCACCTCGACCCCCATCTCCTCACAGAGCCGGCGGAGAAACTCGGCCACCTCATCCCGCCGACGGGCCATGTCCTTTTCCAGGTCCTCCAGGCTCACCAGTATGGAAGGCGGAACCCCGCCGACGGGCGTCCCCGGGGTGATGGGCAGGGCGGCCATGCGGGCCCGCTCAGCCGAGTCGTCCACGAAGACCGCCCGCAGCCTGGCGCCGAACCACCGGGCCGCCACCGCCGCGTTGCGTCCCGCGGCCCGGGCGGGCCCAGAGCCATCGAGGGCAACCAAGATGCTTCGGATCATGTGGGTGTGGCCTCCGCCGTCGGCTTCTGGTCGTTAGCGCCCTGCGAGTCGGCCTGGGACTCCTGGGGCTCAGTACTGACGGTGATGCGTCTGGGCTTGCGGTGGGGCAGGGTGATGGTGAGCACACCGTCGGTCATGCGCGCCGAAGTGCGCTCGGCGTCCACCGGGCTGGGCATCATCAGGGAACGCTTGAAGGGACCGAATCGGCGCTCGTGCTGATGCACGATGCTGTGAGCCGGCAGCGAGGTGGCCGGCCGACGACCGCTTATGGTCAGCAGATTCATGGCCACCGTGATCTCCACGTCGTCACGCGTCAGCCCAGGAAGTTCCACGGTAACGACAACGGCGTCGGCGGTCTGATACAGGTCGCAGACCGGCTGCCAGACCGCGGGAGCGCGGCGCTCCAGAAACAGGTGGTCGAGCATCAACTGCAAGTCGCTGGTCAGCGAGTCCAGCGGATGCAGGCGAGCAAACAAGCGCCCTTTTTCAGGCATCTCTTTTCTCTTTTGCTTTGCTACAGCCTCACCTTGCCGCCTTGCGGAGGCGTCTCCTCGCCGCGGCCAGCCGGGGAGGCGGGCTCGGCCGCCCTTTCGCCGAACTCCTTCCAGGCCTCGCCCAACGCTTCCAGACCCCGGGTCACAGCGTAGTTGACGGTCCCTTCCGGATAGGAGCCGTCGGCCTGACGCTCGCCGGCCGGCAGCCCGGTCAGCAGTTCCAGGCCTTCCTCGATGCGGTCGATGGCGTAGATGTGGAACTTGCCTTCGCGCACGGCCTCGACCACCTCCTGGCGCAGCACCAGGTTGTCCAGATTTCGCCGGGGAATGATCGCCCCCTGCTTTCCGGTCAGTCCCTTGAGTCGGCAGCAGTGGAAGAAACCCTCCACCTTGCGGGTGACGCCGCCCACGGGCTGAATCTCGCCGTGCTGGTTCACCGAACCGGTGACGGCCAATGACTGGCGGATGGGGAGGTCGGCGATGCTGGAGAGCAGGGCGTAGAGTTCGGCCGAACTGGCTGAGTCGCCTTCGATCTCCTCGTAGGACTGCTCGAAACCCAGCGAGGCGCTCAGGGTCAGAGGTCGCTGGCGGGCATAGTGCCCACCGAGATAACCGGTGAGGGTCATCACGCCTTTGTTGTGGATTGGGCCGGCGAGTTTCACCTCGCGCTCGATGTTGACCACCCCCGCCCGACCCACGAAGGTGCGGGCGGTGATGCGCGTGGGCTTGCCGAAGTCGTGGTCTCCCCAGGCGATGATGGCGATGCCGTTGACCTGACCCACGGCCTCGCCCTCGGTGTCGATGAGGAGGGTGCCGTCGGCGATGAGTTCGCGCAGGCGCTCTTCGAGGCGGTTGGCCCGGTACTCGCGTGCGCCGATGGCCTGGGTCACGTCCTCCACCTCGACCACCTGGTGGTCGTTTTGCCGACACCAGTAGGCCGATTCCCGCACCACGTCGGCGATGGTGGAGAAGGTGCTGGCGAGTTTCCTCCGGTCTTCCACCAGGCGGGAGCCGAAGCGGACCACCTCGCCCACGGCCTCCCGGCTGAAGTGGGGGAGGTGCTCCTCCTGGGTGCGGGCGGCGACGAAGCGGGCGTAGGCCTTGAGGGTGTCGTCACCGGCCTTCATCCGGTCGTCGAAGTCCACCTGCACCTTGAAGAGTTTGCGGAAGTCTTCGTCGAAGGTGTGCAGGAGCGAGTACAGCCACGGGGTGCCGATGAGGATGACCCGCACCCGCAGTGGGATGGGCCCCGGCTCCAGGCTCACCGTGGAGACCAGACGAAACTGCTGGTTGAGGTCCTCGATGGTGATGGACTGTGAACGCAGGGCCCGTTTCAGGGCGTCCCAGGCCAGGAACCCGGTGAGTACGTCGCGGGCCGACATCAACAGGAAGCCCCCGTTGGCCCGGTGGAGCGCACCGGCCTTGATCAGGCTGAAGTCCGTGGTCATGGCCCCGAACTGAGCCCGGTGCTCGACCCGGCCCAGGAGGTTGTAAAAGGTGGGGTGGTACTCGACCACTACCGGAGCACCGGCCTCCGGGTCGTTGGTGACCAGCACGTTGACCTGGTAGCGCTCCCAGGGGGAGGGGGCGGCAGGCAGGAGCAGCCCGGCCGGCAGCCGGGGCCGTTCCTCCTCCTCACTGCGGAGGAACTCGCCCAGGTGGGCTAAGATGTCGTCGCGGACCTCCTCCAGGTACTTGATGACCGCCTTGTGTTCCCGGTATCGGCCGGACATGTCCTCGATGAGGTCACCGACGGCCAGCAGAGCAACCCGGCGCTCCAACTCCTGGACCTGGTCCTTGACCTGCTTTTCGATGGTTCGCAGCCGACGCATGGCTTCGGAGATGACTTCCCGCAGTTGCTGGCCCTCCTGGTCGATGCGCTTGCGGGTGGCCTCGTCGAGTTCCTCGTACTTGTCCGGGGTGAGGGGCTCACCGTCCACCACCGGGACGATGCCGAACATCTGGCCCGCCTGCTGGACGCTGAAGTTGCGCTCGCGGGCCAACTCCTCCAGGCGTTGGAACTCTTCCCTCTGGGCGCCGCGCAGTTCGTCGCTCAGCCGGGACCGCTCCCGGCGGTACGCTTCACCCTCAAAGGCCCGTTCGAGTCGGCGGGTGACCTCGCTGACGAGTTCCTCCATGTCATCGCGGAACCGGGGGGCCATGCCGGCCGGCAGATCGACGGCGCGCGGGGCGTTGGCATCCTCGAAGTTGTGCACGTAGCACCAGTCGGAAGGCGGGGGCAGTTGGGCAGCCTTTTGGCGGACCACGCTGGTGACTGCGGTGGTCCGGCCGGAGCCTGGTATGCCCATGACGAAGAGGTTGTAGCCGAAACTGTCGATGGAGGTGCCGAAGTCGATGGCCTGCATGGCCCGCTCCTGGCCGACGATCTCGGTCAGTGGCGCCAGTTCGGCGGTGGTCTCAAAGGCCAGGGAACTCAGGTCGTACTGCGGGTGTAACTGTTCGGGTCGCAGTTCGAGTTGTCTCTCGTTCACAGCCCCACCGTTCGTGAGCGGACCGAGGATTGGGCAGCCGACTCCATCCGGTTTCCCCCGGGAGGCAATCTCACCTGTCCTTCGCGCGCGGGCGCGCACCACCCCGCGCAACCGTCCCCGGGCGGCCCCCCACCGGCGCCCGCCGGCGCCGGGCCGCGCCCCGGCGCTACTCTTCGATGGTGATGGCCTCGACGGGGCAGTCCTCCGTAGCTTCTTTGGCGCTTTCGACGGCACCTTCGGGGATGGGCGTCGCCTTGACCGTGGCTACGTCGTCAGTCAGTTCGAAGACTTCGGGACAGGCGTCGACACACAGTCCACAGCCGGTGCACAGGTCAGCGTCCACGATGGCTCTCATCTTGCTCCTCCAGTCGAGCGTCAACCCACAGCGATGTTCCAAAGCAGATGGCGAACTCCGCTCAGCCGGCCTCCTCAATCTGGTGCATCAGTTCTCGACAGAACGCGGGCAGGTCGTCGGGGAAGCGGGAGGTGATGAGGTTGCCGTCCACCACCAGTTCCGCATCCTCGTACCGGCCGCCCGCGGCGATGACGTCGTCGCGCACGCCCTGGTAGCAGGTCAACTTCCGGCCCGAAACCAGCCCGGCGGAAATCAGCACCTGAGGCCCGTGACAGATGGCGGCCACGGGCTTGCCGGCGGCGGCCATCTCCTTGACTGCGGCCACGGCCGCCGGGTCCAGCCTGACCGTTTCGGGCGCCTTGCCCCCCGGGATGACCACGGCGTCGTAGTCGGCAGACTCCACCTGTTCGAAGGTTAAATCCACGGTCACCGAGTAGCCGTGTTTGCCGGTAATGGGGCCCGGCTTCGGCCCGGCCACTACCACCTGGTGACCCGCCTCCTTGAGCCGGTACAGGGGCACCAGGAGTTCCGTGTCCTCGAACCCGTCAGCCCCTAAGATCAGCACCTTCCTCACCACGCTCCTCCCACAGCGGCTCGCGCCAGGGGGCGCACCCGGCGACCGGGCTCACACTTCTCACCGACCTGCCGACACCTTACTCGACGGTGATGGGTTTTGCTGTCTTCCAGACCCCGTGCAGGTTGCAGCGTTCGTAGGCGCGCAGTTCTTTGTGCGCGTGGTCCAGAGCCACGCACAGGGTCACCGTGGGGCAGGTCTTGACTGCGGTCAGGTCCACCCGGCCCAGGAAGGTTTCGTCGGCGTAGAGTTCGACGAACTCGATGAAGTGCCCGGGCTCGTTGGGATGGGCCAGGAGTTTGCCCACCGCCACGGTCACCTCGAAGCATTCGCCCTTCTTCACCGTCTCGGGCGCCGTGATCACCGGGACGTGCTTGCGTTCCAGGTCGGTCATGGCCTCGGGGTCCGCAGGCACGTTTACCCCGCAGAACAGGTCGTCCTTGCAGGTGACGTCTTCGCTCACCGCGTGCTCCTTTCGCGTGCGGTCGCCGGTTCGGACCGGTTTTAGCCGGCCCCACCCAAAACCAACACCGGGCGTCGAAAACCCTGAGCATTTTACCGCCGGCTCCCCCCGTCAGTCAAGCGTTTTACCGGGGGAGCGGCCCTGTCGGCGGACACTGGCGGAGGCCCCCCGGCGGAGACCGGCTGAGGCTTGTTCGGGCTGGTGTTGCGCAGTAGACTGTGTCGTCCGACGACTGACTCGGCTCCGGTGAGTCCGTAGGGAAAGGACGGTCCATGCCGCAAACGTGGTTTGCCTGCTCCACCGAAGAGGTGGTCAGGCAACTGGGTGCGGACCCGCGCCAGGGTCTGAACGAGACCGAAGCGCGGGAGCGTCTCCGCCGGTACGGCCCCAACGCCCTCGAACAGGTGGAGCCGCTCAGTTGGCGTACCCTCCTTGTGAGGCAACTCAAGAGCCTGATCGTGGCCCTGCTGGCGGCGGCGGCGATCGTCTCGTTCCTCTTCGGGGAGTACCTGGAAGCAGGGGCCATCCTGGGCGTGCTGGTGCTCAATACGCTGATCGGCTTTGTCGTCGAGTGGCGGGCCCAGCGGTCCATGGAGGCCCTCCGCCGACTGGTGGAGGTTACGGCCAAGGTCTGCCGAGGGGGCGCGCTCCAGGAGGTGCCCGCTCACGACCTGGTTCCGGGCGACCTGCTGGCTCTTGAAGCCGGTGACCTGGTCAGCGCCGATGCTCGGGTCCTCGAGGCCAACAGCCTGGCCGTGGACGAGTCATCCCTGACCGGCGAAAGCGTCCCGGTCGATAAGTCGTCCAGCGCCATCGCCGACCCCGGGACCCCACTGGCCGAACGCATCAACATGCTCTACGGGGGAACGACGGTCGTGCGAGGCAGCGCCCGGGCCCTGGTGGTCGCCACCGGGGCCGAGACCGAGTTGGGCGAGGTGGCCAGGCTGGTCGGCGAAGCAGCCGAGCAGGAGACGCCGCTTCAGCGTCGGCTGGAGGCCCTCGGTCGGACCCTGGTCTGGATCGTCCTGGGGGTGGCCGTGGTGGTGGTTCTCGCCGGGGTCTGGACGGGGAAGGCCGAGAGTAGGGAAGGGCTGATTGAACTTATCGAGACGGCGGTGGCCTTGTCCGTGGCCGCCATCCCCGAGGGGCTGCCCGTGGTGGCCACCATCGCTCTGGCCATCGGCCTCCGGGAGATGGCCCGCAAGAAAGCCCTGGTGAGCAGGCTCGATGCCGTCGAGACCTTGGGTTCGACCAGGGTCATCGCTACCGACAAGACGGGCACGCTGACCGAGAACTCCATGCGGGCCGTCAGCGTGCTGCTCTGTGGTGAAGAGGCTTCCGTCGACCGCCGGGACGACCGGGTCAGCCTGGTGACGACCGCCGGCGCCGTTGACCCGACCGCCCCCCCGACCCAGGACATGCTCCTGGCCTGTGTCCTCTGCAACAACGCCGCCGTTCGTCCCCGCGAAAACCTCGACGGGGAGTGGGAGACGGTGGGCGACCCGACGGAAGCCGCTCTCCTGGTGCTGGCCCGCGAACTGGGCCTGGAGTCGGAAGCGGCCCAGGAGGCCTGGCCGCGGGAGCGGGAGGTGCCCTTCGATTCGGAGACCAAGTGCATGGTCACGGTTCACCGCGCTCCTGAGGGGGGCTTCCGGGCGTACGTAAAGGGCGCCCCGGGCGTCGTCGTGCCGGCGTGCACCCACGAGCTGGCAGCCGACGGCGGACGTCGGCCCGTGGACCAGGGTCGTCGAGGCGAACTTGAGCGGCGATGCGAGGGCATGGCCGAACGAGGGCTGCGGGTGCTGGCTCTTGCGAGCAAGGGTCTGGATTCCGTCGACGCCGAGGCGAGATCGGGCCTGGTCTTTCTCGGCGCGGTGGGGTTGCTTGACCCGCCTCGCCGTGACGTGGCCGCGGCCATCGCCGCCTGCCAGGGGGCTGGGATTCGAGTGGTCATGGTCACCGGTGACCTGGCGGCGACGGGTGCGTACGTGGCCCGTGAGGTGGGCATCCTCCGCGAGGGCGAGGAGGTCATCAGCGGCCGGGAGCTCGCCGAGTTGAGCGACGAAGAACTGCGTCGCCGGCTCCCTCGCACCTCCGTGTTCGCCCGGGTCACCCCTGCGGACAAACTGCGCATCGTCCGCGCCTTCCAGGAGGAAGGCGAGGTGGTGGCCGTCTTCGGTGACGGGGTGAACGATGCCCCGGCGCTCAAGCAGGCCGACATCGGTGTGGTCATGGGTCAGCGGGGGACGCAGGTGGCCAAGGAGGCCGGGGACCTCATTCTCCAGGACGACCGGTTGCCCACCATCGTCTCAGCGGTGGAAGGGGGGCGGGTGATTTTCCGCAACCTGCGCAAGTTCGTGGTCTACCTGCTCTCCTGCAACATAGCCGAGGTGATGCTCATCCTCGCCGCCTCGCTCATCCGCATGCCCATGCCGCTGAAGCCGCTGCAGATCCTCTGGCTCAACTTGGTCACCGACGTCTTCCCGGCCCTGGCCCTGGGGATGGAACGCTACCCGGGCAACGTCATGGCCGAGAAGCCCCGGCCCGCCTGGGAGCCCTTCCTCGGACGCACCCAGTACCGGGCCATCCTGGGTTACGGCAGCCTGATTGCCGTCTGCGTGCTGGGCGCTTTCATGGGCGCGCAGTGGTGGCTGGGGTTAGGGCTCGGTGTGTCCATCACGGTGGCCTTTTTCTCGCTGGCTCTGGCGCAAGTGTTCTTCGTGCTGAAGGTGAAGGCCGAGCGGGGGCTGCGCGACCCGCGGGGTATCTTTACCAACAAGTGGGTGTGGCTTTCCATCGGCTGGTGTGGGGTGCTCAGTGTGGGGTCGGTCTTTGTTCCCGGGTTGAAGCAGGTGCTGCGGGTCGAGATGCTGCCCTTGGCGGGTTGGCTGCTGGTGCTGGTGGCGAGTCTGATCCCCGTTGTGGTGGGGCTGAGTGTGAACACCGTGCTGGCCTCGCGGGCCAGGCCGAAGGCGAGCGACTGAGCGACCGGCGGCCGACGCCGTGGGTGCTCGTTGACGAAGGGGGCGACAGATGACACGACGCTTTGCCGCCGCGCAGTTGGAGTTGGTTCAGAACGACCGGGAAGGCAATCTGAAACGGGCCCTGGCCCTGGCCGAGCAGGCGGTCGAGCAAAGGTGCGAGTTCGTCTGCTTCCCGGAATGCATGACCAGCGACTACACGCCCCGCGCACCTGAGTTCGCCGAGACCGTCCCGGGGCCGACGTGTGAGGTCTTTATCGACCTGGCCGGGAAGACGGGCGTCTACTTCCTGGTCGGCATCTTCGAGCGCGAGGGCGAGCACATCTATAACACCACCGTCATCCTCGGGCCCGACGGCCTGGCCGGCAAGTACCGAAAGCGCAAACTCTGGGTGGACACCCACGACCTCGAAGGCCTCGACGACCCGGCCATGTTCGCGCCGGGCGACCTGGCTAACGTCATCGAGTTCGGGGGGCTGCGGGCCGGTGTGCTCATCTGCTGGGACGGTCAATACGACGAGGTCTGGGAGGACATCCGCGCCGGGGGCGCCCGGGTCATCTTCTATCCCAACAACCGGGGCACCATCGAACCCAAGGTCGTGGCCGAGCGGGCCAAGAAGTTGGGCATCCCCATCGTCGGTGTGAACCGGGTTGGCTTACGTCGCATCTACCCGCCCGACCTCGAGCGCACCAGGAAGGCTATGCCTCACCTGGTTGTGAAGGGAGATGAAGTCTACTACCGGGCTGTCGGCGACAGCGCCATCATCGACGCCCGGGGGAACATCCTCGCCCACAACTCAGGCGATGAGAGCCTCCTCGTCGCCGACCTCGACCTCTAAGCGACCAAAACGGCAACACGAAAGAGCAGACACAATTCCTCCTAAATGATTCAAGTCAGGGGGGGGTCTGGGCGATAAACCCGGAAAGGTTGGGGTTTCGGGGGTGACGCTTTCAGGAGGATGTCTGATGAGGCGTATCGGAACGCTGGCAGTGGTATTGCTGGTCACGCTGGGGTTGGGCGCGGCCTTCGCCGAAGAGCAAGAGGGCGAAGAGGCCTTTACTGTCACAGTAAAGCCCATGTACATGGAGGTGAGCGGAGCCGACCTCTTCGCTCTGGACGAGATACTTTCTTATGCTTGGTTGGTGGGACCGATCACGGTTGAGTATGGAACTACCGTAGACACCTACTACGTGGAGCCGGGAGGTGGTCTGGCGTGGATGTTGGAGAGTACGTGCAGGCTGCCTCTTTGGGGAGTAGAAGGTTGGAGGCTAAAAACTTCCTTTTGGTGGTTTGACACCGATGATTCTATCTCCAGACGCTTTGAGGCTGAGCCGGGCTACATAAACGAGGTCCACCTTTGGGAAGGCAACTTCCGCCTCCCTGGCCAGCGTAACTTCGGGATGGACAACGATAACCATCCCTCGGGCTTCTCTCCCATCGACTGGTCGGCTGAGACCAAGTTCCGTGCATTCTCGGGCGAGCTGGGATTCGCCTATGCCCTGGTCTCCACCGAGGACACTCGGCTTGACCTGGATTTCGGGCTCAAGCTGCTGGATGTGGACCAGGAGTTGAGCCGCTCCATAGAGTTGCAGGCTTACATAGACGATTACTATGGCGCTGGTTTCGACTTCCAGAACGACATCACCCTGGCTGCGGATACGAAGATGAGTACCGGGTTCGCCGCCGGAATCTATGCGGGCTTCAGTGGGTCGCGCAGCATTGGTCCGGTCCAAATCAAAGGGCTGCTGTCTCAGGCGTTTGTGCCCGTGAGCGCCGGTATGGACGGTGTCTTCACAGACATTGACGACATAAACATGATTGAAGCTGCGACCGGCATTGCGACCCCCGTTGAGTATTTGGACGGCATCTTGCCCTACAGCGAGTCGGTGTCGACCGTGCTGCCGATAACCACGGCCAGCGTGGACTTATTGTGGCGGATCACCGACAATTGGCAGGCCGGTGTCGGCGCATACTGGTCCCTGTGGCACGACGCTCCCAGTGTGGCGACTTTCAGTTACCGGGATATGACCTGGAGGCAGAACAGCTCGGACCTGACATTCAGCGGACTCACTGCAAATATGACCTTTAGCTTTTGATGCTTAGAAAACAAAGGGGACATTCTACTCTTTGTGGCATGAAGTTGCTTGGAGGCGACCTCCAAGGCCACAAAAGGTAGAATGTCCCCTTTCCCGTTGCCGGCCCGGCTCACTCCCCCTCTACGTCCCTTCTGCTGTCCTCGCCGAGTATTGCCACCGTCGCCGAAGCGCCGCAGCGCGTACAGCCGAGGTGACGGACCTTGATGGGCGCGTCAAGGTCGCGCACCCCGCCGGCCGGCGGGTTGCTCTTGCTTTACGAAGGCCAATAAAAGGAGGGTCGCGATGCAGCATATCATTAACAGCGCTTTCAAGAATCGGACCGTGATACTGATAGCAATAGGAGGAGCGATGATGGTGCCGATGATTCTATTCAGCGCACCTGATGATGCTTCCGGCTCGGCCGAGAGTGATGCTAC
>CBDVDV010000110.1:0-12727 GCA_965372835.1 uncultured bacterium
GCCAACCGCTACGAGATCCCCAACCTGGCCGACCTCGACGCTCGCAGCCAGGCCCTCCTGGACGAGTTCCTCTAAGGGACCGCAGGACCCCGCTCACCGCGAACCCGTCACTCACTGCTCGCTCACCCCGTGCGCGGTGCGCTCGTTGACTTAGGGGCGGGCGGGCAGTAGTGTGCAGCTGTTTCGCCTTCCGGGAGCGAGTGAAAACTGTGAGCGAATCGCAGAGGTCGGAGAATCGAAGAGGTCGGAGACCTACCAAACGGGGTCGACGGAAAGGGGTGACGACGAGGGCGCTCGTTCTGGGCGTCCTCATGGTCGGGGCCATCAACCTCTACGACCCCTTCTCCGCCTACGTCATCCACGCCACGGCGTTCACCCGCAGCCATTTCCCCTTCGCCGTGCTCTTCGTGCTGCTGGTGCTGGTTCTGGGTGTGAATCCGCTGCTCCGTCGCTTCGCGCCCAGGGCCGTCTTCAGCCAGGGCGAACTGATGACCCTGGTGGCCATCGGCTTCTTAGGCTGCGCCATCCCCACCGCCGTGGGTCGGCTGCTGGCCACCGTCAGCGCACCCGACTACTTCGCCTCGGCCGAGAACCAGTGGCCCGACTACGTCCTGGCCAACCTTCCTCCCAACCTCATCCCCAGCGACGCCCAGGGCGGGGTGACCCAGTTTTACCAGGGCCTTCCTCCGGGCGCGGCGGCCGTTTGGCAGGTCTGGGTGACGCCCCTTTTCTGGTGGTTGAGTTTCGTCGTCGCCGTGGTCGTGGGCTGCTTCTGCATCTCCGTCATCCTCCGTCGCCAGTGGGCGGAGCGTGAGAGGCTGACCTTCCCGCTGGTCCAGGTGCCCCTGCTCCTGGCCAGTGAGCCCGAGCCGGGGAGGCTGTTTCCCCGGCTGTTCCGCGAGCGGCTCTTCTGGTTCGCCTTTGCGGTCCCCTTGGCCTGCATCCTCTGGAACATCGTGGGCTACTTCTGGCCTGCCTGGCCCACCATGGAGTTCCTCAGCCGACACTACGCCAAGAAGATCGGTCCCGACTTCCCCGACCTCATCTTCAAGTTCGACCTTTACGTCATCTGCTTCGCCTTCTTCACCAACCTGGAGATACTGCTCTCGCTCTGGTTCTTCCATTACTTCACCGTCCTCGAGATCGGCTTCACCAACCGCCTGGGGCTGAGCGGCGGCGGTGGCGAGGCGGGGGCTCCCTGGCAGGGCTACTTCGGGCTGATGTTCTTCGTGTTCTGGGGTCTCTATATCGCCCGCGACCACTTGCGCGACGTCTGGCGAAAGGCCTGGAACCCGCGCTACCCGGTGGACGACTCGCGCGAACTGGTCTCCTATCGCACCGCCGTCCTGGGGCTGGCGATTGCGGGGTGTTACATCATCGTCTGGATGTGGCGGGCGGGGATGAGCCCGCACGTGTCGGTGCTGGTGACGCTCTTCTCGTTGGTCATCTACCTGGGGCTGGCCAAGATCGTGGCCCTGGGCGGGCTGGTGGCGCTGCGCAGCCCCCTCAACTCACACGCCGTCACTACCACCCTGGTGGGCGCCCACAACATGACCAACACCACCAACGTCGCCACCAACCTTATGTTCGCCATGTACGCCGGCGACAAGGGCTTCTGCATGCCCGCAGCATTCAACGCCGTCCGCGCCGCCGACGAAACCGCTCCGCCCGGAAACCCGGCCGAAGGCAAGCGCCCGCTCGGCCGGGCCATCCTCATCGGGACGGCGCTGTCACTGGTCGTGTGCGTGGCAGTGACGGTCTGGCTGGGCTACCACATGGGCGCGCAGAACTTCGGCTCCTACGACTTCGACTTCGGCAACCACCACCCATTCCAGTACGCAACCACCGAGATCAAGGCCAAACTGCAGCCCCACAAGTTCCCCATCTGGCCTACTGTGTACGGAGCCTTCGGTGTGCTGATGGTCTCGGCCTTGACCTTCCTCAACTACCGCGTCCCCTGGTGGCCGCTGCATCCGGTGGGCTTCACCGTGGCCTTTGCCTATCCGGTGCGCTTCTCCAGTTTCAGTCTCTTTGTCGCCTGGCTGATAAAGTGGGTGGTCTTGAAGGTGGGAGGCATCAGTCTCTATCGACGCGCCCAGGTCGCGGTCCTGGGTGTGTTAGCGGGGTATACCGCGGGGGCCATCCTGTCCTTCCTGGTGGACCTCATCTTCTTCTTCGGCCAGGGCCACCCCGTCCACACCCCTCCGATCTAAGAACTTCCCGTGCTTGGCTGAGGAATGGTGGCTTGGATTCTGCGCAGTAGCTTCTGGTGCAGGTCCTCAGGCGTCTCCCACACAATGTGGTTGTATTGCCTTGTGTCGAAGTGGCACTTGTCGATCTCGTCTTCCCGGCACGTCCAGATCACAGGTATGCTCAAGCCCATTGCAAAGCCACCCTCGAAGTACACGCCTTGGCGCTGCCCCGTGACGTCCGCGACTACGAACTTGCTCCGACGTATCTCTACGATAATGAGGTCGCAGATCTTCTCGTTGTGTTCTTTGAGGTTAACCCGCAACGGGTCGAACCCAGCGTCCTCGACCCCTGGCTTTATTCCCTGCGTCCAAGCTTGCTCCACTTCGCGTGCGAACCACATCGCGACGAAAGCCTGCCTCGAATCCGCGGCTCCGCCAGAACGCTCGATCTCCGCGACTCGATTCCAGCCAGAAGGCGTCAGACGTACCTGCATCCCTATCTGGTAAGCCTGTCTCTTGTGAATAAGGCCAGCGTGTTCCAGGGCCTCCGCCAAGTACCCCATTGGGCCTTTGTCCTCGCCGTATAACACAGCGTGGTCGCGATCCGAGAGACTCACTTCGTCGCCGGGCAAAGGCGAAAGCTTCGCTAGGTTCATCAGACCCCGGTCCAAGCGCTGCGCGATGGTTCTGGGGAAACTGTCGAGAACGTCTTGAAGCGCAACCGCGTTCTCATAGGGGCGTTCTTGTTCTTCAGGCGGCCTTAGTAGAACGGTGACACGGATTTCGCGTATGGCGGCCGATCGCGTGTACGCAGAGATTCTTGCCCTTTCCCTTGGTTCCATGTCCTTCACTTGGTCGCTAACCTCAGAAGAGATCGCGAAGCTGCCGCAGAACCGGCACTCGTAGAAGCGAAGTTCTGGCCAGCCCGGCCTTCTTATTCGCTGTCCGGTCTGTTGGCACAAAGGGCAGTCTTCCGGTTGCGGTTCGCCTGACATTGGACACCTCCTTGGTAACTACTTGGCCCCTATCTGGAGACTCTGGGCCAGGGTGTCGAGCGCGCTGGCGATGCGTTCGTGGGCTTTCATCCCTCGCCAGAGAGCGATGATGACGATGATCCAGCCAACGACGAAGGGCGCCATCATCAACAGCCAAACCACCATCATAACGCCCATCATGCCAAAGCCCCCTGGTGGCATCTCGCGCCCGGGTCCCTGCATGACCATTGAAGTCCCCCTTCCAAGAAAGGTGTCCGAATCCCCTGATACCCACAAGGTACTCCTCGGCCTGCCTGTGGTCAAGGTGGAAGGACGAGTCCCTCTCAGTGGGTGAGTTCGTCGATGAGTTCGGCTAAGGTGTCGCGGGCGCGGAGGCAGATGTCGATGGTGTCGGGGATGTCCAGCCCGCGCAACTCGAACATGTACGGGCCGGTGAAACCGTCGTCGAGCAGGGCGCCGAACACGACTTCGTAATCGATTGTGTTGTTACGGTCCAGGGGCTGATGCTCGATGAAGCCCGACCAGTCCTTGGTCACGCTGTTGATGTGCACCTCGACGGTCTTCCGAGGAAGGCGCTTCACCCACTCCTCGGGGGCTAAGCCGCCCATAGCCGCGTGGCCCATGTCCACGTTGACGCCGAAGCGTTTCGACCGGCAGGCCCTGATGGCGGCTTCGATGATGTGGAAGTTCCCCACCTCGTAGCCGAGGGTGAGGTCGTGCTGCCTGGCGAACTTGGTGGCCTGGCGCGCGAAGTCCACACAGTGCCGTGTGATCTCCTCTTCCGGCGCGATGAAGCCGGCGGTCTGCCCGCCATGGTGGAAAGTGACCGTCGTCACGCCCAGGTCCACAGCCAACTCCATGCACTCGAAGTACAGTCGGCGCGACTCCTCCCGCCAGCCGGGATTGATGCTGGCGATGTTGACGCCCAGGTGGGGGGCATGGATGGTGACGACGTTGAAGGGGCTGAGGGCGCGCCGAAGCCGCTTCCGGTCGCGCTTTGGGAACGTCCGCGGCCAGAGACCGACGTTGCGGATGGTGGTGGGGCTGCCGATGACGCCCTGGAAGTCGGCGGGGACGAGTTCGAAGCCCCCGAAGCCGGCCTCGGCCACCATCTCGATGGAGTCGTAGAGCGATTCGCCGTGGGCCGCGGGCAAAAAGTGGGTGGAGATGCCGACGGTGCTGTAGAAGTACTCAGCCGGGCTCAGTCCGCGAGGTGCAGTACGTTTGGCCATGGCAGAGCAGGTCTCCGGCCTCTACGATTCTCCGGCCGCTTCGAGTCCGCTGGTAGGGGCGAGTTCGGCGACGCGCTCCAGCACGGACGCATCAGTCGAGTAGCAGCAGATCTCCCCCGCCGGCTCGATGGCGATGAGGAGCAGGGGTTCCCGGGACATACACAGGGTGGCTGGCAACCCATACTTGAGCGGTCGGCGGGCGAGCACCGGAAGCCAGAGCGGGATGTCGGTCTCGTGCAGGCGGATGAGGCCGTCGAAGGCAGGACCTTCCTTGAGTTGCTTGAGCAGCCGACCCAGGAGCGAGCGCGTGCGATCGTGGCGGGCGGGGAGCCCCCCCAGCCAGGGCTGAGCGTTGTTCTCGTCCTGGTTGCCGTCGGCCAGGCAGAGGAGCTCGGTGAGCGGAAGCGCAGCGGCGAGTTGGGTAAGCCCACGGAGAAAGCGCTCCGTGACGGTGCGGGTTCGGCGGCGGGAGCCCTTGAGCCCACTGGGAACCAGTCGGCAGCAGGGCGCCCCCGTTCGCGCCGAGGGGTCCATGACCAGGTCGCGAAGTTTAGGTGGCGCCGCCAGGGACAACTTGGTCAGGGCAATGGACTTCATGGTTGGCTCCTTCTTCGGCTGCCGTACTGGGGTGTCCGAAGGGAGCCCTTGGTCGCTGGCATAGGCGCTCGATTGGCCCGCCGAGACCCTCGCCTGCTCATGAGGGTTCCTCAGATGGTCTGGGCTCGGTCCTCGCCTTGGTTGTCGCAGGAGAGCCGCCGAGGGAAACACCCACGGCCACCAGTAGCCAGCCCACAACCGCCGCGCCCCAACTTACGGTGCTGGGCACGGTGATGGTGTGTGTTCGCCGAGCAGGAAGGTCGATGTCTACCACCGGGGTGGAGATGGTGGCGGTGATCTCTTCCTCCCAGGAGTAGCGGTGGTACTTGAGTGAGAGCAGCCCCAGACTCAGGAGCAGCACACCCACCACGACGAGCACACGGTTCATGACGCTGTCCTTCGGGTTAAACGTCGGCTGACCACGCGACCATGGAATCTCCCGACGCCGTGAATCTGCAAACTTACCGGCTGGCCCCCCGCGGTGCAAGGCAAAAAGCATCGGGCCGCAGGGTGGCGTCCCGGGCTGAAGCGGGCTATAATCCCGTGGTTTCGGCGGGGGGGGTCGGGTTTAGCACCTCTGCCCTGTGCGGGGTATTCCCGGGGAACCTTCGGCGTGCACCATTCGTCCTAACTATGCATGAGGACAGGCATGACCTCTGGTGAGCAGGCACCTGACCGCGCCCAGGAGGACGCGCTGGACCTGGAACTGGTGGAGCGGGTTCTGCGCGAGGGCACGCCTGAGGCCTTTCGTCCTCTTTACGAACGTTACAAGGACAGAGTGTATAACACGGCGTACCGCATCACTGGCGATGCGAACCTGGCCGAGGACGTCACCCACGACGTTTTCATCCGGGTGTATGAGCGGCTGGGGCAGTTTCGTCGTCGGTCGCGCTTCTCCAGTTGGCTGTACCGGGTGGCGGTGAACCGGGCGACGGACGTGGCCAGGAGGCGGGGGCGTGAGCGCTGGCTCTTCGGTGTCCGCCTGGGAGAGCGGCCGGGGGTTGGCGAGCCGGCGTCGGGGGCTGAGGCCGGGCCGGCTCGGGCGGCCGAGTCGGCCGAGGTGGCCGAGGAGGTGGCGCGGGCCGTGGCCGAACTGAGTTTGAAACTGCGCGGGGTAGTGGTGCTGCGCTACTTCGAGGGGTTGAGTTACGAGGAGATAGCCGCGGTTATCGGACGCTCAGTGGGAACGGTCAAGAGTCGGCTCAGTCGGGCGCACCAGCGGCTGGCCGAGCGGCTCCAAAGGTTCTGCTGACGAGGAGTCACGGGGATGGGCAAGGAAGCAGACCCAGGAGACGGGGCTCGCAGAGAACGGCCGAGGGAAGAGCAACTGGAGCAGCTGCTTCGTTCGGAGCGCCGCATGCAGGCACCCCCAGGGCTGTGGGGGCGGGTGGCCCGGAGCCTCTCCGCCGAGGCGTCTGCCGGGCGTCGGCTGGCGCGACGCAGGCGCTACCTGGTGGAGGCCCTGGTCGGCGTGGCCGCCTCGGTACTGGTGATGTTGGGGGTGTGGCGGTGGTCGACTCCTGCTCGGCCGGTGCCAGCGCGCATTGAGCGGACCGTCGCTGAGCCGGGGGGTGGACCGGTGCTCTTCGACGAGGAGGCGGAGACCTTCGGTCAGGTGCACCTGGTTTACGAGGCCGGCAACGTCCTGCCGGAAGGGATGATCGTCATGGCAGCGGGGAACGGCGATGAGGGCTGGTAGCCGGGCACTCGTCCTGGTGGTGGTGCTGACTGGTGGTCTCTGGGCCGCCGGGGAGGGCGCCGGTCAGGCTGGCCAAGGCCTGCCCGAAGGCCTCGCCCCGACTCCGGAAGAGTTGCTCCGGGCCATGGTCGAGCGGGCCGAGGGACTTCGCTACCAGGGCGTCCGTCGCAGCCTGGGGGACTGGGAGCCGACGGCTCACCGGATGCGTCTGTACAGGGACGGTGCCGAGCGGGTGCGCTTTGAACTCCTCGGGGATGGCGATGAGCCGGTCCGCATAATGCTGCGGGTGGAGGGGCGCTCGTGGCGGTGGTCGGCGCGGGAGCCTGAGGGCTGGCAGGAGCGCGCGGGACGAAGCAGGCCGCGGGGGCCCTGGCGGCACCTTGACCTGCTGTTTCGCAACTACCGGGTGGAGCTGCTGAGACAGGAGGAGTTCCTGGGCAGACCGACGGCGGTGCTTCGCGTGGCCAGTGAGCGGGCCCATCGGCCCCAGGCGCGCCTGTGGGTCGACCTGGGGACCTTTCTCAACGTGAAACTGGAGAAAACCAGCCCCTCCGGCGACCGCGCCCTGGGCTTTGAGTTCGTCGAACTGTCTTTCCCCGACCGGATCGAAGAAACCGTGTTTGCGGTACCGGCTGAGACGCAGGAGAGGCCGGCCGGTCGGCGACCGGGACGACGTGGACGGTCACAGCGGTTTGCTACGCTGGCCGAACTGGCCCGGGCTGTCGAGTTGCCTGTGGTGGTGCCTAAGGTGGTGCCGGGGGGCTTTGCGGAGACGGATATCAGCCTCCTGTCCAGGATGGCTGTGGTGCGGATCGGCTACAGCGATGGCCTGAGCGAGATTTCATTTTACCAGGCACGCCGAGACCCCGGGGCCGCTTCACGACGTCGTGGGGAGGGGCGGCCGACCGAGCGTACTGCCCAGCCCGGACACAGTGGGCCGGGGTCGCCGATGGCGGCGAGGGGTCGGCGCCGACGCTGGCCGGCGGGCTTTGAGGAGGTGGACTGGCAGGGGGTAACGCTGCGGGTGGCTCGGGCGCGGGGGATGACGTTCGTACGGCGAACGCTCAGCGTGGGGGAGCCGAGTGTGCAAGTGCGGACGACCGTGGTGGGCGAGATTGGTGAAGATGAACTGAAAGCCATGAGCGCGTCGCTGGTCGAGTACCAGGTTCCGGCCGCGGGGTCGGGGGTGAGCGGTCAGCCACGGGCAGAGTAAAGGAGCGGGCAGATGAGGAGTAGAGCGTGGGTGGCGGTGACGGTGGCATTGGCCGTCCTGCTGGTAGGAGGCCTCTTGGCCCAGGAGCGAGGGGGCCGACGGGGTATGGGTCGGGGCCGTTGGCAGGAGATGAGCGAGGAAGAGCGGGCCCAGATGATGGAGCGCATGCAGGAGCGCCGGCTGAGTCGGCTCAAAGAGCGATTGGACGTCTCCGACGACGAGTGGGCCGTGCTCAGCGAGCCGATTACAGCGCTGCTGGCTTTGAGGGGAGAGGAGTTCACAGCCAGCCAGCAGCTCCGTGAGGCCGTCGGCGCCGAGGAGACGACAACGGAGCAGTTGAAGCAAGCCCTCGATAAGTACCGCAAGGCGCGCAAGGACATTGCCGCCCGGCGGACGAAACTTCAGGCCCAACTCAAGGAGTTGGTGACCCTCAGGCAAGAGGCGGTGTTGGTGTTGGAAGGCATCCTGGAATAAGGCTGGAATAAGGGCGGAGCCCCGTCGAGCGGTCTTCGGCCGCTCGACGGGCTCACGGCCTTGAGCAGGCCGGGGGCACGCTCAGGCCATGCCGAATCTCTCGAGGGACGGGGGAATCACAGGCGATGGATCTTGGGGAAATCCTGGTACGCAAGGGCTTCATCACCCAGGCCGAGGTGGACGAGGCGCTGCAGGCCCAGCGTGAGAGCCAGGAGCGTCTCGGCGCGGCACTGGTCCGCCTGGGACTCATCAACGAGGAGCAGGCCCTGCAGGCCCTGAGCGAGCAGTTGGGCATCCCCTACGTCGAACTGACCGACCTCTCGCCCGACCCCACACTCCTGGGCATGGTGCCCAGCCGAGTGGTCTTTCGCCACCAGGTATTCCCCGTGGACCTGGTGGACGGTCGGCTCCTGGTGGCCACCGCCGACCCCCTGGACATCCGCCTGTTCGACGAACTGAGGACACTCCTGGGACGGGAGGTGGAGCCGGTCATCGCCAGTCCCCGCGACATCCGCACCGCCATCAGTACCTACTACGGTGTGGGAGCCGACACCGTCGACACCCTGGTGCGGGAGAACGGCAAGACGGTGGACCTGCTCCGGGAGCAGGAAGAGGCCCTGGCCAGCGCGACCGAGGACCTCTCCCAGACCGACGACCGGGCCACCCTCATCCGTTTCGTCAACCAAGTGCTGGTCGAGGCCCTGAACCTGCGGGCCACCGACGTCCACATCGAGCCCTTCGAGAAGGAACTGCGCGTGCGCTACCGCATTGACGGCGTCCTCCAGGAGGCCAACGTCCCGCCTGAGGCCAGACGGCTCCAGAACGCCATCATCAGCCGAATCAAGATCATGGCCGGCCTGGACATCGCCGAAAAGCGTCTCCCCCAGGACGGCCGCATCCGTCTGGCCCTGGGCGGCCGCGAGATCGACGTCCGGGTGAGCATCATCCCCATGCTCTTCGGTGAGGGGGTGGTCTTGAGGCTCCTGGACAAGGCCAACCTCTTCTTGTCGCTGGAAGAACTGGGGATGGACGAGCACTCCCTGGAAGGCTTCCGGGACGTGGTCGCCCGGCCGCACGGCATCATCCTGGTCACCGGCCCCACCGGCTGTGGCAAGACCACCACACTGTATGCGGCCCTGGAAAAGGTCCGCTCACCGGAACTCAAGGTCCTCACCATCGAGGACCCCATCGAATATCAGTTGGAAGGGGTGAATCAGATTCAGGTGCGCCCGGCCATCGGGCTGGACTTCGCCGAGGGCCTGCGTCGGCTGCTCCGCCACGACCCGGACGTCCTCATGGTCGGTGAAATCCGGGACCGGGAGACGGCCGAGACCGCCATCCAGGCCGCCATGACCGGCCACCTGGTCTTCTCCACCCTCCACACCAACGACGCCGCCAGCGCCCTGACCCGCTTGGTGCACATGGGCATTGAGTCCTACCTGGTGGCCTCCAGCGTGGAGGCGGTGATGGCCCAACGGCTGGTGCGGGTTATCTGCGACCAGTGCAAGGAGGAGGACACCTCGGCCGAGCACGTGGCCCAATCGAAGAGGTCGGAGACCCCACTGCGGGAACTGACCAGCCGCTCTGACGTCGTCCTCTACCATGGTGTGGGCTGCCGACACTGTCGGGACACGGGCTACTACGGCCGACAGGGCATCTTTGAACTTATCGCCCTGGATGATGCCATCCGCGACATGGTGTTGGAGCGGGCCAGCAACTACCAGATCAAGCAGTACGCCCTGGCCAACGGGGCCCGTTCGCTCCGTCAGGCCGCGTGGCTCAAGGTGCTGGCCGGCGTGACCACCCTGGACGAACTCTATCGGGTTACCCCGGCGGCCGGCAGGGAAGACACCATCCCGCGGGACGGGGTGCCCGTGACACCTGAGGTCCTTTAGCGGCGAGGAGGCTGATCGCGCATGGCTCGCTTCCGCTACCGGGCCAAGACCGCCAGCGGGGAGACCGTGACCGGCGTCCTCACCGGTGAGAGCCGGGAAGGGGTGCTGGGCAGGCTGGAAGGCCAGGACCTTTTCCCGGTGGAGATTACGCCGGCTGTGCCCGAATCGGCCGAAGTCGGGTGGGCCCGGTGGCGCCGCCGGGTTCGTCCGGAGCAGGTGACCGAGGTCTATCGGCAGTTGGCCGATCTGCTGGGGGCCGGGGTCCCGCTGCTGGTGTCCTTGGCCAGTATCAGCGCACAGAGCAGTCAGCCGGCCCTGGTTGCCGTGGTCGCCGCCCTGGAGGCCGACGTGGCCGAGGGAGAATCTCTGGCCGCCGCACTCGCCCGTCATCCCGGTCACTTCTCGGCGCTGGAGGTGAGCATGGTGCAGGCGGCCGAGGCCGGAGGCTTCTTGCCCGAGGTCCTGCAGCGGGTGGCCGACTTCCGGGAAAAGCGCCACGCGCTGACCGGTCGGGTGAAGACAGCCCTGGTCTACCCGGCCGTCCTTCTGACGGTGGGGTCGTTGGTCGTGGTCTTTCTCCTGTTGTGGGTGGTACCCCGGTTTCAGGACATCTTCGTGCACATGCAGGCGGCACTGCCGGCGCCGACGAGGCTCCTGTTAGGGCTGAGTGACTGGCTGCGCGCCTACGGCCCCGTTCTTCTCGCCGCGGGCATCCTCGCCCTGATCCTGTACCGTCGGAGCCGGGAGACGGAGCGGGTGCGGGAACTGGTGGATCGGCTGAAGCTGCGATTGCCCCTGATGGGGCCGGTGGTGCGGGCCGTGGGCATCGCCCGTTTTACCCGCACCTTGGGGCTGCTGCTCGGCGGTGGAGTGCCGGTGCTGCGCTCCTTGGCCATCTCGAGTGGGGGCACGGGGAACGTCATTCTCCAGCGAGCGGTGGAAGGCTGCATCCACAGCGTGCGGGAGGGCGAGACTCTGGCCGAGCCGCTTCGTCAGACGGGTGTCGTGCCGGCCACGGTGGTGGAGATGATTGCTATCGGGGAGCAGTCGGCCAAGCTGCCTGCGGTTCTTGAGCGCATCGCTGACGGTCTGGACGCCCAGGTGGACCGGGGGCTGAGCGTGCTGGTCTCGCTCCTGGAGCCGCTCATGATCGTGACCATGGCCGTCCTGGTCGGGTTCGTGGTCTTTGCTCTGCTTTTGCCGGTTTTTGCCATCAGCAGTCTGGTTCAGTAGGCAGCAGGCCCTCACCGCGGCGGGGGTTGACCAGCGAGAGAAAGGAAAGGGCAATGCGACGGGAACCAAAGAAGCGCGCCGGCGTGCCCGGACGGGCCCTGCTCCGGGGACGGTACGGACGGGATGCGGGTTTCACGTTGATGGAACTGCTGTTGGTGGTTCTCATCATCAGTGTGCTGGCCGCCCTGGTCGCACCGAAGATCATCTTCCGGGGCAAGGAGGCCAAGGTGGCCGCCGCCAAACAGCAGATCCAGAACTTCGAGCTCGCCCTCGACCTCTACTACCTGGACAACGACCTCTACCCCACCAGCGAGCAGGGCCTGGACTCACTCGTCACCGAACCGGGCACCGACCCCATGCCCGTCAACTGGGACGGCCCCTACCTGAAGAAGAGCGTGCCCGCCGACCCCTGGACCGGCGAGTACTTCTACACCTCGCCGGGGATCCACGATCCCGACGGCTTTGACCTCCTCTGCTACGGTCCCGACAGGAAGGAAGGTGGCGGTGACGACATCGCCAACTACGACATCGAAGAGTACTGAGCCCCGGGGTCGAGCGGCCCTCAGAGTTCGGTCTTCTCCTATGCGCCGGCCGGCAGACAGGACCGGTCAGTCCGGCTACACGCTGCTGGAACTGCTCCTGGTGCTGGTCATGGTGACCGGGTTGACGGCGACGGTCTGGCCCCGCTTCAGGCGGGCCTCGCGCAGCCTCGCCGTCCGGGCGGCTGCGCGCGACCTGGTGGCCTTGGTGGCCCGGGCCCGCCTGGTGGCTCTCAGCCGACGAGAGCCGGTAGAACTGCGGGTGGCCGCCGACGCGGTGACCATAACTCGCCCGCAGCCCCGCTCCTTCGCCACCGATGGCACAGCGCGTCGTCCGCAGGAGGAGGTGACGGTGTTGGAGTATCCGCTGGACCGCGTGGTGGCCTTCAACCGGCTCCAGGTGCTGCCGGCGGACCGCGCGTTTGTAGCCGGCAGGGCTGAAGGATACCTCGAAGGGCCGACCTCCGACTGGCTCTCCACTGAAGAGGCTGTCATCACTTTTTACCCCGACGGCACCAGCGACGACGCCCTCATCGGTCTGAGCGACTCGCAGGCCACCCCGTCGGGGGGGCGGGTATGCCCGGCGGGGGGTGGGGCCCGGGCCGCGGAAGAAGGGAGGGTGGGGGGGGGCGGGGGGCGGGGCCCCCCGGCGGGCCGC
>CBDVDV010000111.1:0-12389 GCA_965372835.1 uncultured bacterium
TGCGACCAAGCCTCCACCGACTACTGCTTCCTGGAATGCCCTTACAACGGAGACTGGCAGCTCCAAAACCCCTGTAACAACTGCCAGCTCTCAGAGTGCACCCCCAGCTGCCCCTCTTACAAGAAGAGGATGCTCATCGAGACCAACTGACAGTATTACGGATAAGCGTGAGCTGGTGGCGGCTTTGATGAATCCCTTTAAGAGGGGATTTGGGCGAGCAGAAGTGTCTCTTACTCCTCGTAGCGCGGCCGCAGTTACCGTGACGTCTTCTCTTGACCCTTGACGATCAAACTGTACATCAGGTCTCCAAAGGAGCCCTCTGGTTTCGCAACGTACGCGCTGACCAAAGGCCAGACAACGTCAAAAAGGTCCCCGACCTTGTTACTCTCAAAATACCGTCTCACGAAATCGTCGTAGGTGGGCGCCTGTGTGCCCCGGGCGCGACAACTCTGCACAAGCCCTCTGTATCTCTGGCGCATGATGTCACGCCTGACGTGGGTATCAAGGGCTACTACCACGGCCTGTTCGTATTTCTCCTGCCAGGATTCTCCCCAGAAGTCGTCGTGGAAGGTGCGACTCGCCATATAAGCTCGAATCCTGGGATCGTGCGCCCATCGGCCCTTCAGAAGCAGATGGAGGCCTTCGTGGACGAAACCGGCGTCATGGTTTCTCGCCAAGGTACCTATGCAGACGTTTTCTCCCCATTTGAGGGCGCTCCCGGCCGTTGCTTCCACCGTGAACACAATCATCCGCCCTGACCACTGTACCCCCGTGAACCTCTCCATTTCCGTCAGTCTCTCGGCCCACCGCATGCGCGCGTTCATCTCTTCGAGCTGTTCCACGAGCCTACCGAAGTTGCCGTCCCAGTACGCCTTGTAGAATCCATTCCAGGATTTGGTCAGGGCAACGTCAAAAGGCTGGGGCGCGATCTCGCGCAACAGACGCTCCTCAGGGTACTCCTTGTAGAGACCCGTGGAGACGATCGAGTGCATCGTAGGCAAGTAAATGTTCAAGGTACCTGCGCCGAAGTAACGGTCCTGTCCGGCGACGGATTCGAAGATTCCGGCATCAACCGCGTGTCTGGCGCGGGGGTCATTCTTGAGCGCATAGTCCTGCCCGTGCAAACCTAACAGATCATACATGTTCATGGTATGGATGACCAGATTCACCAACGGATTCAAACTTACAACAAGCTCTCCTTCTGGCAAGCTGATAACAACCTGTGCCGTTCTTGTTGTCAGGTCCACCCGCATACCGGTCCGCCCTTCCACCTGCTTGACTAACGAGTCCTGCTTCCGGTCCGTGCGTTCGACCACTGGCGCACAGCGCACTTGTACCGACATACCGATCACCATCGAAGCCAACGCGACCGACAGGAACTTCATGCGGCCCTTATTCATCTGGTTTTGGCCTGTGCCTCCTACTCAGCTGCAGCAGGTCCATTGGCTGGACCCCCTTGACCGGATTCGTCCCGTCCAGGGTGAAGGCCCAGAGGAGGGTGTCCGGCCTTGTCCGCAACTGGGGTTCCCTGTAGCACTTCGGCGCTGAGATGTCAAGGCCTTTCAGAGGGCGCAGGGATTCCATCGGTTACTCCCCGAGACCCAGCGCAAAGGAGAATGCACGGTGAACGAGAAGTCAAGAAAGAACAACTAGAACGGGCTCGAAGCCCGCGGGTCAGGTAAAGGGAGCAAGAAGAAGGGCAGACAGGAGCCAGCACTCACGGCAAAGCCCCACTGGCCGGTCGGCTTGCACTTGCCACCGAGGAAGGACGTCACCTGCTTCATCCCCGAGAAGATCGCCGCTACTCAGATCATTCATTCCGCGAGGGGCTGGTGAAACACGCGCTGGGAAGCAGCGGGAAGGTCGAAGTGATGCCAGGGCGTCCAATCGGGGACGGAAACACTCGGTCTCACGTTGCGACGCGTGTGTGGGGTGAAGCCCCCCGCATAGTTGACAGCGGCACTTCTAAAGAGATCTCTATACTTCCTTCTGACGGGGATCACTCGCATCAGCGCCGGTGATCCAACGCTGCGGGTGAGGCGCGCGGTCTTCCGCGTCGCCTCGACCCGGTTGTTTGGCTGCGTTTCTCTGACTTCTCGTTCGATTCTGAAGGAGTCTTTGAGACTACGCCCTCACGTAGTGGCGGGTGACGCTGTACATGTCACCCTCTGGCCCGCACCACCTTGGAATAGTTGACGCAGCCAACAAACATCCTGATTGCCCACCCAAAGTCGATTAACACGGGCAACATTGAGAAAAGCCCCGATCCTTCTCCACAAAGTGCTAGATCCGTGATTCCCAGTATGGCAAGCGACACTCCAGCCGTTATGCCGCTGGCAATGGACGGCGCTATAACGTGCCATATGCCGGCGATGGTGCAGAAGGCGATCACAACGAGCGTTGCAGTGATGAGTTCATCACTCGCGTCACCAAGGAACATGAGCGATATCAGTCCCAATACAACTACCGTGAATCCCAGCCCTCGAAACGATTTTCGGGCTTCCTCAAAATCCCTGGCAGTTTGGAGTTGATCCGTAGGTTGCCGTGCAGTACCCAGCGGCGTCGCCTCACGAGGCGAAGATGATCCCCCCCCAGGATCCCTGGAACTGATAGAAGGCTGTGGAATCCCCTGTTCGGGAGACGAGACAGGAGCCAGCTCGAAGGGGATGGGCGGAATTCGGACAAGCGTGCCGCAATTAGGACATTTCCCTTCCTTGCCGGCAAGATGATCTTCAACCGTGAGAAGCTTGTCACAGTTGGCGCACTTGATTCTCACTGTCGCATCCTTTCAAGAACGTCGAACAGGTACCTCCTAAGCTGCATTCGCTCTTGCGGTGACTATACGCCCCTGGGCAAGAGCATTCAAGAGGTCCCGACCGACATTTCCCATATTAATCCTGCCGCAATCCTTCATCGACCCCTCGCGTGTAATTCTGCCTTGTCCTGCGGGTCTGTCAAGGTCCATTCACTTGCCAGCAGTCCTCACCTGCCCCGCGATGCCGGTTCCAGGGCTTCCCGGTGGCTTTCCGGCCGCTTCGAGCGAGACCGTCCTCGTCGCGCAGCAGGTCATCGGCCCATCCTTTGTAGGCCGACGGGCCACCGACGTGGTCGCGCGCGTGCTCCAAGACATATCAAATACGTATCACGACTCCCAAAAGGCAGTGCAACGGGAAACGGCGTGAGCTGTAACCTCGCGTGACTTCAAGACTTACCTGGCGCGGCAGGAGGGACTCGAACCCGTGTCAGGCCGTCTTCTTAACTCCTTGCACAGCCATGGGATAGGACTGAGCCCTTTTCAGGACAACGGGTTACTGAGTTTCAGAGTTCGTCACGATTTACTGCGATTTGTCAGAGTTTTTCCTCTTAAGTACTCCCGGATTACTCCCGCGGGTCCAGGCCTGACTCCACGGCTGGCCTCCAGCAAGCTGAGACCTGCTCCTTCGCCGGAGCTGACCGTTCCCGATCCACCTCTGTCGGAACGAGGTCGCGGGTTGGCCACCTATGGTGAGTCATAGCAGGTCAAAAGAGACACCCACGCTCTTTTTCACAATCGCTGAAGTCCTGCTTGACATACCGTCATTTGACGGTATTCTGTCGCTGCTGGGCACAAAGGTGTGCCTGGCCGATGGGAGAGCTGCCGATGGAGTCTTTGACTGAAAGACAGAGGCAGGTGCTCGAGACGATCTTGAGCTTTCTCGACAGAGAGGATCGGCCGCCAACGGTGCGGGAACTGGGAGGCCTTCTCGGGCGCCACCCCAAGACGGTGTATCAGCACATCCTTGCCTTGGAACGAAAGGGGTACCTTGAGCGTCGTAGGGGGCGCATCCGGGTGGCGCCGGAGCTTCGCCGGGGCGAGCGTATTCCCATTGTCGGGCGTGTGGCAGCAGGTAAGCCCATCCTTGCCATCGAGAACATCGAGGGTTACCTCGACCTCGGCACGATGTTCTCCCTGCAAAAAGGACTCTTTGTGCTGACGGTCCACGGAGACAGTATGGTCGGCGCCCACATCTGTGATGGGGACTACGTCATCGTCCGCCAGCAGCCGACCATCGAGAATGGCCAGATCGGCGTGGCCGTCGTGAACGACGAAGCGACCGTGAAGCGGATATGGGTATCGGGCCGTCGGGTCCGGCTGGTGGCCGAGAACCCGGCGTACCCGACCATGGAGTTCGATGCAGCCAGCAGCGACGTCCGCATCGTGGGAAAGGTCATCGGAGTCATCCGTACGCTCTCGTGACCGTTAGCGGTCCGCCCGCCGGGCGGATCTGATAGACCATGGGACAAGGGCTTCAAGTTTCTCATTCGGAGGCCTATGAGGAGGCTGCCTAATGGACGATGGCGACCGCGAGATCCTTGACCACTTCATCCGCACGCGGGAGAAGACCATCGAGTTGGCGCGCAGGACGCCCGAGGAGCTCCTGACCAGAAGGGCCGAGGGGGAGGGCGGCCCGCTGAATCGGTTGTTTATCCACACTGCGACCGGCGTGGACTGGTGGATGCACAACGTGATGCGCGACGGCAAGGGCGACATGCCCAGCTACGGACGCGACAAGGACGGCATCCTTGAGGCGCTGGCCGCTTCGCGCGACCGGCTCTCGTCATTCTTCGATGATGGCAGCGGGGACAGAATGGGCCAGGTCTTCTCTCGCAAGGAGAAGGATGGCAGTTCGTCGCAGTACGTCGGTCGAGACCGCGTGCTTTATCTCACCGACCACGAGGTCCATCATCGGGGCAAGATCGTACTGGCCCTTCGGCAGTGGGGCTTTACGGACATCCCCTTTCTTCCATATTGAGCCGAGGAGGGCAAGCCAATGGTAATCGGCAAGAACGAGCCGAGACTGGCGAAGAACACGGGCCTGAAGGAAGCTATCGCAATCGGGCTCGACGAGGCCTTCACGGCCCTGGAGGAATCAATCTACGACCTGACCGACGAGCAGGTCGCGTCATTCCCTGTCCCCGGTCGGAACAACATCGCCTGGATTGTGATGCACGTCCTCACCAACCTGGATGAGAATGCCGTCTTCGCGCAGACCCACATCGATGACGACGATCGGGGAAATCAGGCCATTCCCCACGAGCCGCGGTGGGACCTGTGGCAGTGCCGTGAGGACGAGCGGCCCAAACCGGGTGACCCCTTTCCCTCGACGCAGGAGATGCTGGAGAAACTGAGAGCTGTGCGCGAGGCGGCCACGGAGATCATCAGTGCGGCTACGGAGAACGACCTTCGAAGGGCGCTCCCGCATTGGAGGGCCGCCAGCGATCCCTATATGCGGACGATCTTCCACACCATGGCTCACCTGCGTCAGATCTGGCTGCTTCGAGGCGCCCTTGGACTCACCGACGGCAAATCCTGGCCCCAGCAACATTGGGCGTAGCCTGTCCCCTGCTTCAAGGGAGGGAAATGACACACAATGGCTATTGAATGGAACCGCGAGAACTTCGAGAGCAGCCTGACCAGGACCTGCTTCTCTTCAACCCCGTATGACACGGGTTGGGACGGCGCTCCTCAATGGAACATCGACGGGGCCGTGCTTCAGAACGACGCCGAGATGCGCCGGCTCCTCGAACTGGAATGGGCGGTTCAGCCTGTGCCTGTTTGGGCGCAGAAAGTCGCTCGGCAGATAGAGCAAATGGCCCCTTGCGGCTGGTGCTTTCCACAATGCGTCCAGGCGACCTGCCAGAACATAGGAGCCGGTGACGCTGCAGCCGCATCCCCCTGTGGCTGCTACGTCGTTGGAACACGGCGCCTGCAATTGATGGCAAGTTACGCGGCATGTCTGGACGGTTGGGTCAAAAGGGCACAGCCGGGGTCCGTTGCCCAGGGACTGTTGGAGAACGCCGATGATGAACGAGACTGGCTTCAGATCGCCACTGGTGTCTTTGACGCGCTGGGGGAGCCAACGCCGCGAAGGGCCCTCCTTGTCCGGGCACTGCTTGCTCGGCTTCGCTTCTGGCTGCGGGCCCCGTTCGGGCATTTGAAGAGGGACGAGAACTGGCGCCTCGGGTATTTCTACTCACATTCGATGGGTCGCTACGGCGGCTGGGACTACTTCTCTTTTCACCATCACGACCCGGAGTTCGTCGAGCTGCACGAACGCGTAAGGGCTGAAGTTCCCCATGCCGACCGCTGGCTGGAGCTCATCGACTGCACCTGGCCGTGCGCACCGAAGGTCTTTCGCTACCTCGAACGGATCATCCTGGCCACCGGGGCACTGCAGGAAGGTGGCGAGGCCCTACCCGATGACCTCGTCAGCGAAACCAACGACCGACCCATCCTGAGAATCGACGGCACGTATCTGGATAGCGACACGTCGCGCGGGCTCTTCAACGCGTCCGTCAGCGCCCTGGCTGAGTTCGCCAACGGCGATGGAGCGTCTCAGGGCACTGGGTTTGGGTCCCAACTTCAACACCTACTTGGCGACCGGTCTCCTCAGAAGGTCTGGCTCGCCGCGCTGTTGCGCAAGAGGAGCAAGCTGTTCGAGGAGTCCTTCAAGTCGTTCCACTTTACTCGGAATGCTCAACAGGTTCGGTAGCCAGAAATAACGCCTGATCGTTCAACGAGGTCCTCCAACAAGGTATAGGATGGGCAGGAAGAAAAGCCGTTCGACTGCGACCCACGCGGCCAAGAGGTCCCGGAAGCAACCCGACCACTCGGTTCTGGTGGACTTTCTGCCTTGCGTGGCCCGGTGGTTCCGTAAGACATTTGAGAAACCTTCGCCAGCGCAGGTGCTCGCCTGGCCGGCCATCCGTCGGGGTGAGAGCACGTTGCTGCTGGCCCCGACCGGGTCGGGGAAGACACTGGCTGCGTTCCTCTGTGCCATAGATGACCTGTACCGCAAGGCCGAACGCGGCGACCTGTTCGACGGCGTTCACGTCCTCTACATCTCCCCTTTGAAGGCCTTGGGGAACGACATCCACAAGAACCTGGTGGAACCCCTGGCGGGGATTCGGGACCAGGCGGACGGCGAGCTCCCCGAGATCCGCATCGCCGTGCGCACCGGAGATACACCCCAGAGCGACCGTGCCCGGATGATCCGCCGACCGCCTCACATCCTCATCACCACACCTGAGTCGCTGTACCTGCTTCTGGGAAGCAAGAGGATGGCACCGAACCTCCGGACCATAAGCACCGTCATCGTCGACGAGGTCCACGCCGTCTGTGACAACAAGCGCGGGGTCCATCTCGCCGTGAGCCTGGAGCGTCTGGCCGACCGCGTCGACGGGTCGCTGCAGCGGGTGGGCTGTTCGGCAACGCTGAGCCCGCTTGAGGACATCGCTGCGTTCCTGGTCGGCTGTGGGGCGAACGGTCGGGCGCGGCCATGCACCATTGTCAATGCAGGGATACGCAAGGACCTGGATGTGCGGGTGATGGCCCCGCTTCCGGACTTCCTTGAGGCCAGCAATGCCGCGCTGTGGTCGAGCGCATACGAGTTGCTGCTCAAGGAGATATCGTCTCATACCACGACGCTCATCTTCTGCAACAGCCGATACAAAGCGGAGCGCACGGCCCTCAGGCTGGGCGAGTTGTCCGACGGCTCGGTCAGGATCGGCGTGCACCACGGGTCCGTGTCAAAGGAGATGCGGCTTGAGGCGGAGGACGACCTCAAGAGCGGCCGAGTGGACGCCCTCGTGGCGACGGCCTCCCTGGAACTGGGCATCGACATCGGCTCGGTCGACCTGGTCTACCAACTCGAATCCCCCAGGTCCGTAGCGACAGGCCTGCAGCGGATCGGCCGAGCCGGCCACCTGCTCGACGTCACCAGCAAGGGTCGGATTCTCGTCTTCGAGCGCGACGAACTCCTGGAGGCGGCCGCCATCTGCAGGGCCATGACAGCAGGAGAGGTGGACGAGGTCCAGATACCGAGACTGTGCCTGGACGTGCTGGCTCAGCAGGTGGTTGGGGCCGTCGCCAGTCGCGACTGGGACGCCGACGAACTGTTCGGACTGGTACGCCAAGCATACCCGTACACCCAGTTGCCGCGGGAGCACTTCGACAGTGTCCTGGCCATGCTCTCCGGGGAGCATGGGTTCGAGATGGCCCGGCCTCCTCGGGAACTTCTCCTCTGGGACCGGGCGTCAGGTCGTCTCTCGGCAACCCGGAGCAGCGCCCACGTCAGCGCCATGTGCGTCGGCACCATCCCCGATACGTCGCAGTACGACGTAGTCATCAGCACCAGCAGCAAGCGGGTCGGCACCGTGCAGTCGGAGTTCGTGGACGACTGCCTTCGCATCGGGGACGTGTTCGTCCTGGGAAGCTCGTCCTGGAAGGTTGTCGGTGTCCGCAGGAACCGACTGCTCGTGGAAGAGGCGCCCGGCTCGACCCCCACGGTGCCCTGGTGGCACGGTCCGGTCGAGGCTCGGACAGCCGAGGTCGGCGCCAAGGTCGGCGCTCTTCGGCGCGGGATCGACTCCCGGCGTGACGACCCCGGCCTCTCGGACTGGCTGCAGAGGGAGTATCACCTCTGCCCCTATTCGGCCCAGGCCCTGGTCCAGTATGTGCAGGAACAGAGGGCGGCAGCTGACCTGGTACCGGACCACGAGCGCCTCCTGGTGGAGACCTGGCGCGACGAACTGGGACGGTCGAATATCATCCTGCACTGCCCCTACGGGCAGCGGATCAACAGGACCTGGGGTGTGGCCCTGGCTACAGCCGCCAGGGAGAAACTCCACCAGCGCTGGTCCGTCACCGCCTCCAACGACCTTCTCGTGCTCACCTCTGCGGAAGAGGAGACGCACCGCGGGAGCCCGACGGACGCGCTCGCGCTCCTCATGACCGTGACGCCGCGCACTCTCCCGGAACTGGTGGCGAAGAGCGCCCACAGCGCAGCCTCCTCGAGCAGCGCATTCCGGGATGCCGCTGCCTGCTCCTTCCAGATACTGCGCGGGTGGCAGGGCAGACGCGTCCCCTTCTGGCTCCTGAACTATCGCGCCCAGGAACTCCACCAGGCCGCCCACGACTGTGAGCAGTATCCCGTGGTCGCTGAAGTGCTCCGCAGGTACCTCAATGACTCGCTGGAAGTTCCGGGTCTGGGACGGTTGCTGGGGAGGGTCGAGTCCGGGGAGGTTGGGCTGGTGTTCCAGGACGTCGAGTTCCCCTCGCCCTTCGGCCATTCCCTGCTGGTCCGCGACCTGTACCGGGGCGACCACCGTATGGGTCGGGATCGGCGCGCCCACCTCCTGCGCCTGCACCGCCAGGTACTCCAGGAGGTGCTCAGCGCCGAGCAGATGGCACAACTGCTGGACCCCCGAGCCATCGAACGCCTCGAGGCACAGAGACTCCATCGATCGGAGACGACCCAGGCCCGTTCCAGCGACGAACTGGCCCGGGTCATCCGGGACCTGGGGGACGTGCCGGCGACGATGGAGGCCCTGTCTGAGATGGCAGACGGCGACGCGGCTGAGATGCTTGCCCCGCTCCTTCAGGAGAGGCGAGTCGTGGCCGTCGAGGTACCCGACTGCGAGCAGGAGCCCGTCCGTCTGGTGGCGGCCGACCTCTGGCGGCAGTATCATGACGCCTTCGCACCAGGCGGGAAGCGCCGTCGGCTATCAGTCCTCATGCCGCGCATCGAAGATGGCGCCATTGTCGACTTCGAGGTCGCCTCCGCACGAACGTCCATTCCCGCCAGATGGCGAAGGAAGCACGATCGAGCCGAAGCCCGTGCCGCCGTGATCGAACGGTACCTGAAGTGTCGCGGCCCCGTCACCGTGTATGAGATCGTCAACCACACCGGCTGGCCCATCCATGCGGTGGAGGACATCCTCCAGGGCCTGGTCGACGCAGGCACGGTGGCCCGAGGGGTCTACACGAACGGCAAGCCTCAACCTCAGTGGGTCAACAAGGCCAACCTCGAAGAGATCCATCGGCTCACGCTGGGGTATCTGAAGCGGGAACTGGCCGCCTGTGAGCCGTACGAAGTCGTGGACTTCCTGACCCGTTGGCAGCACGTTCACCCGGCAACGCGACTCCACGGACCGGACGGTTTGAGCGAAGTCATCCGACAACTGCAGGGGTTCGAGGTGGTGCAAGGGGCTCTGGAGTCGGAGGTGTTGGCCGGACGCGTAGCCGACTACCGACCCGAGATGCTCGAGCGGCTGATCGCCAGCGGCGAGGTCTGCTGGCGCCGAGTCAGCACCAAGCGAATCAGACGCGGAGCCCTGACTTTGTGCTTCCGCAAGGATATGGAGTGGATCGCCAACGGGAGCCCCCTCCAGTTCGATGGCCAAAAGGAGGCGGACGCTGACATACCCGACGTTATCAAAGCCGTGCGCGACCACTTCCGCGAGCACGGGACCGCGTTCTTTGACGACGTGCTGACGGCTACGGGTCTTGATGAGGGCGCGGTTATGCGGGCCGTATGGTATCTGGCCTGGTGTGGGGAACTCACTTGCGACACGTATGAGTGTGTGCGCCACGCCGATTTCCAAGCGACCCTCTCGGCCTGTTACGACCTGGACAGCACGCCCCGCAAGATACTGAGCGGACGGATCACACAAGACCGTGTCATCAGACACATGCGGAGAAGGAAGTTGGACCCCAGGCTGGGGCGCTGGTCGGCCACCGAACGCCTGGTCCCGTCCGAAGAACCCCTGCCGAAGGGCATCATCGTCCGGCGCTGGGCCGAGCAGTTGCTCAGGCGCTGGGGCGTCGTCAGCAAGGACATCGTGGCATCCGAGGTGGCAGCGCCCCCCTGGTCGGCCCTGGTGCGGGAACTCAAGCGGCTGGAACTGCTCGGTAAGGTGAGTCGGGGCTACTTCATCAAGAGCCACCCCGGAGTGCAGTACGGCTTAGCAGACGCCATCGAACTCCTGCGCGACTGCCGGGCCAGGCGTGGCGACGGTGAGCAACTCGGATACCTCGCCGACGAACCCCTGTTCTGCATGTCGAACCGAGACCCGGCCAACCTCTACACCACCAGTGTGGACATCATCACGGAGCGGGGTGACCGCTTCCGCCCGACCCAGAGGCGGGGGAACTTCGTTGCCCGGGTGGTAGTCCAGGCCGGCCAGGTGCTCCTCTATCGCGGCAGTCAGCAGTTGGTCACGCTCACACGCAGGCAACTGGTCCGCTGCATCGAGCAATTGCGTCACGGTCCCGCGGGGCGGCCCGTCCGCACACGCGTCGCCGCATGGAACGGCTATCCCATCGACGTCAGCCCCGTCGCTGGGGTGCTGTGGGAACTGGGGTTCCGGTTCGACAAGCGAGGCACCATGTCCTGGCCGCCCAGCGGGAGGAGCTACGCTCGCCCCCGGGTGGCGGACCAGGAGGTGTTCCTGCCCTACTACTCGGAGCCTCCCCCAGTGGAGTTCGGGCCGGAGTGGACCGTTGAGAGGGCAGCCGAGCCCCTTCGGCCGGCGTTGAAGAAACTCCTGGAGGTGTTGGTCCCGGAACTCGACCGTGAGGGGTGGGTGCTTCAATGGCACGTTGACGGGCCCGTAGCCCGGTACCGTGACTCGGCGCGCCTGGGCCTGCACGTCGCCAAGGGGTTCGTCCGAGTCCACGTCGGCACCCGCACCTTCCGTGACGAGGCCGGCAAGGCGCACCGCCTTGCCCCCTGGCAGGCACACAGGGCCATGCGTGTCGTGCGGCCCGATGACGTGAACCAGGAATTCATCACCGAACTCCGGAGATTGCTTCGTGCGGCCGAGGAGATCACCGATCGTTTCCTCGCATCTCGCCCGAGCAAGAAGGAGGATGTTGCCATGCCCCAGAATGTGGTCAAGATGAACCGCGCACCGGTGCTGACGCTCTGGGCGGCGGTCGTGGCCGAGCGGTTGGGATACGAGCCGGAGACCGCCCTTACGCTCGGCAAGTGTGTGGCGGGGCTGAACGCTCAGTCCAAGGGTCGGATGCTCGGCATCTTCGGGCCGCCCAAGGCCCCGCACCGCGGCGGACCGCCGAAGAAGACCGGCCTGGGCGAAGACTTCTGGATCGACCTCTGCGGCCGGGGCGTTCCGGTCAAGAACACCGAGGACGGGGTCCGCGCCGTGGTCAAGGACAAGCCCATCGACCCGGCCAAGGTGACGACCTATCTCAAAGGGAAGTTCGGAGAGGATCTCCCGAGCGTGCGTGCGGCAATGGAGGAACTTGCCGCAGCCTTCGAGCCGAAGGAACTCGAGGAGGAAGCCTACGGGCTGTATGAGCGGTTCCGCCCCGAGATTGCGCCGGGCCGGCGCGGTTGGGGCCAGAAGGGCGACCTGAACCTGGACCTGATCCGCTCCCTGGGGAGAAAGAACTGACCCTGTTCACACCCATCGCCCGACGCGCGGGACGGACGTTAACATCAGGGCCGTACCGCCCCGGGGATGAGTGTTGAGCGTGGTCGGCAGCTCAGGAGAGGAGGAGGCATCCGGTGATGCATTTGGACAAGACCCGGCGCAGCGTTGTTTGG
>CBDVDV010000112.1:0-12333 GCA_965372835.1 uncultured bacterium
CGCACCCGAAACTCATTTGCGTCCTGGTACAGAGGCACCTCAAAGCGCTCTTCCACCGGGTACCACTCGCCGTCGCCGACCTTGAGTTGATACTCCTTGAAGTTGGGCGTGCAGGAGCGCACCGTGCAGTGAGCCCAGTAGCCGGGCTCGTCCGTGTTGGAGGGACCCGGCTTGATGTCCACGGAGACGGCCACCACGTTGGGCGTCCACTCGATCCAGCGGCGATGCCTGATGGGAACGAAGTAGTGGGCGTCGTAGGCCCAGTTGGGCTTGCCGTCGCGGTACCAGGTGTTGTCTCGGTAGAAGTCGTCCTCGTAGACGACCAGGGCGCTGGAGCGCGACGAGGGATAGGTGGTGAAGTAACTGGTGTTGAGCGACCAGGACACCCAGTTGTAGGTAGACGGGCACCCGTCCTTGGTCAGGTCGGCCACGGGCTCCCGCTCCGGTCCCCGCACCTTGACGATGTCGGCTGCCTGGTTCCTGTGGAACTGGTCACGGATGTCCAGGGCCGACAGGGGCACCCCGTCCTTCTCGAAGTGGATGTCGTACTTGGCGTCGGAGAGGAACCACTTGACGAAGGTGTTGGACCATACCTCGTTGATGCCGTGGTGCCCGCCCTTCTCCAGTGTGCCCGGGCCCGCTCCCAGCGATCGGCAGACGTAGCCGAAGGCGTTCATCACCGCGTGCTGCACCACCATGCAGTGGGCGCAGTGGAAGCCTCCCCCCTTGAGCATGCCGTCCAGGATGCCGAAGGCGTCGCCCCGTGTCGGTGTGGGATGGCGGTCGTTGATGATGAGATGGCGCTTGATCCAGTCGCGCAGCAGGAGTTGTCGCCGGAACTCATCGGTCTCGTCGGCTAACACCTCGTCGAGCCCGTAGCGCTCGCGCAGTTCCCAGATCCTGGGTGAACTGAAGTCCTCGAAGCCGTGGAAGATCTCATTTGTGCGAAACGTCGGGTTCTCCACCTCCTCGATGACGAACCCACCAGTCTCCACCTCAGGCTTTGTCGTAACGCTCACTCTGACACCCCTTTCTCTCTCTGGCGAATACCACGGTACCGTCGACACTTCTGATTATAGACGCTCGACGCACCACTCGGAACACCGAATAGGGAAAATGTCCTCCCCTCCTTGAGTTCTTCGGGTGCAAGTCAAGATTGTGGTGGTGGGTCAGGCGCATTTCCCGCAAATGGTTGGCCCACCTTGACTTTCGTTTCGTCAAGGTGGGTGCGTAGGGGCGCTGCTCGCTGCGCCCTGGCCTCTGGGCGGGGCAAGCCCCGCCCCTACACCGGGGCTTCGCCCACACCTTGAGCAAGCTCAAGGTGTGCCACCCCAGAAAAAGGAGGAATGTCCTCCACTCCTTGAGTTCTTCCCGAGGCTTGACTTGCCTCCGCTGGTAGGTCACCCTGATGCACCTCGATAGTGCAATGGAAGACGGAGCAGGCGAAGGAGCACTGACCATGCCGGCCGACGACCTCTTCGAGTACGACCGCAATCTTCCGCTGGATGCCCAGGTGGTGGCCCAATGGGGGAATCCGCCGCTCGACCGTCTGTCAAAGGTCACCTTCCGCGCGGGGCTGGATCGGGTGGTGAAGGGATTCTTCGCCCTGCCCCGTGAGCGCCAGGAAGGAGCCAAGATACCCACCATCCACTACGTCCACGGGTGGAACGCCTACTGGGGGAAATACGAAGACCTGTGCATTGACACCATCGTGGAAGTGACCAAGTACGGCTACGGGATCCTCCTCCTCGACAACCCGACCTTCGGTGAGGACTTCGACCCCGCGGTGGAGCAGCGCCGGTTCGCCGGTCCCTACGCCGGCCGCGAGTGGATGATGCAGACGGTGGTCAACTGTCAGCGAGCGGTGGACTTTCTGGAGTCGCGGCCCGAGGTGGACGCCGGGCGTATCGGCCTCTGGGGAGGCAGCCTGGGTGGCTACATCTGCTCCATCCTGGGCCCGGTGGAGGAGCGCTACGGGGGCGTCTCCCTCTGGGTGCCTTTCCTCTTTCGTGATTTCCAGCGCCGGACGGACGACGTCGGCCGATGGGCGAACCCAGCCCTCTTCCTGCCCGAACTCTCACCCCGGCCGCTGGAGGTCGTGCTCGGGCGGGACGACAACGCTGAAAACAACGCCTACGTGAAAGACTTGTTCGACAGCCTCTCCGAACCCAAAAGGCTCATCGTCTACCCGGAAGGCCACCGCATCGAGCCCAAGACCTACGCCAAAGCAACCCTCGACTGGTTCGCCAACGAGGTGTTCGGATAGGAGCAGCCGGTGCCACTACTCGGTCACTTCGATGGTGACCTGGACCGGTTCGCTCATCTTGCCCAGCGGGTTGGAGACGGTGAGTTCGAAGGTGTACTCGCCGGGCTCGAGGGGATAGAGGATCGGCTTGGGGAACTCCAGCGAACTCACCAGGACGTCGGGACCGGACGTTTGCTTCCAATGGTGGGAAAGTGGGAAGCCGACCGGGTCGGTGCTTCCTGAGCCATCCAACTGGACGATGGTCTCCACTTTCGCCCTCTCCGGGGCGGAGGCCCGGCCGACGGGAGTCAGCGTCTGGTTGGCCCGGAGGTAGACCTGGTCCTTGACCACCTCCTCACCCAGTTTGGCTTCCACCTCAAAGGTGTAGCCACCCCAGCGGTCCAGCATTACAGTGGGCTGAAGCGCGGTGAGTCCTGTAAGCTCCGTCCTCTTGCGGCCTTCGACGCGATACCAGGTGATCTCAGGTCCGCCACTCACGCCCCCGGCCAGGACGAGTTTGGTGGGGATGGTCACTTCGTCGCCGATAAGCCTCCGCTGGTCGGGTCCTGCGTAAAGATACATCCCGGCCGTCTTGTCCCGCAGGGTCACCGGCACCTCGCGGGGCTCGTCAGCCTCCACGGTCACGGTCGCCGACTCCCAGCCCGGCTTTGTGACTGTCACCTCGTACGGCCCCATCCGCACCGTCCCTTGAGGAACGAAGTGCAGGCAAGGCAGAATGAGGCCGGCCTGGCCGTTGGACCCCGTGGCCGCGGACACGACCATCTCCCCCTCGCCCCGAGCCACTACATCGACGCTTGGGGCAGGTTTGCCGGCGGGGTCGGTCACGACCACGACGACCGTGTTCTCGACGCGGTTGTCCACGCGCGTGGGACGATAGTCGCGGTACATGTACTGGACGTCGGCCGCAGCCGGCGGAACGAACACGTTGTCGCGAAAGACGTTGTTCTTCACGTCGCGGGCCCGGCTGGGCTGACAGCGGAAGAAAACGTACTCGTCAGGGGAGCCGATCACCTCGAAGCGGTTGTTGCGGAAGAGGACACCACTGCCGCCGTCCCAGTCCACGCGCAGGTGGTACTGCTCGGTGCGGAAGACGTTGTCGCGGAGCACGCAGCCGTTCTGGTCGCGCTGGGCGATGAGGTTGATGGTGGTGGCCCAGAACTTGTTGGTCTTTCGCAGGGCCACGACGGTGTTCTTGTAGACCTGGTTGTTGGCTCCGGGCGGTACGCTCAGGTCCAGGGGGTCGGCGTCACCGAAGCCCTCCTCGGCCGTGGCGCGGATGAAGTTGTGGTGGACGCGGGTGGAGCGCACCCCCTCGAGTTTGACCCCGTGGGCGCGGGTGCGTGGGTATTCGGGGTTGGGCTGCTCCCGGACGTCGACGATGTTGTTGAAGAAGTCGATGTCGTAGCCGGTCAGGTGCGCACCCCGCCCGGCGATGGGACGAACCACGTTCGAGTGCACGTACATGTTCCGGGCGTGGAGGCCAAGGCCGTAGCCGTTGGTGGCGTAGGTGCGATGGCGGACGACGTTGTGGTGGATGTGCACCAGGTGGGGCGGGCCGCTCTCGCCGCTGACCCGAATGCCCCACTGGGCGCCGCCGTCGATGGTGTTGTGGTCAATCTCAATGGGCCCGCCGACGCCCCAGATGACGATGACGTCTTCGCCCGGGTAGTGGCGGTTGCTGACCATCTTGACCCGGTTCACCAAGTGATTGTGGTGGATGTGAGCGCTCCCCCAGTAGAGCACGTTGACGTTGTTTGAGTCGGGGCCGTGGACCTCGCTTTCGACGTCGTGGACCTCCAGGCCATCACCACCACGCATATAGATAGCATGTCGGTAGTGGCCGCTGCCCTCTCCTTCGACGATACGACCGTTCTTCAAGGTGAAGTTGCTGGCGCCGCCGAAGCCCTCGAGCGGGATGAGCGCGAACTCCTCGTGCCGACCCAGCGGGCGGGCGAAAACCCCGCTCACCCAGTCGCCGTCGGCTGTGCCGTAGGTGACGGTGTGGCCGCCGAGGTCGAGGGTGATGTCGTCACCCTTGATGATGAAGGCAGTATGCCGCGCACTGACGTCCTGGGTGAGGACGTAGGTCGTTGCGGCCCCATCGAGGATGCCCGGTTCGGCAATCTCGATGACGGGGCCGTCGGCGTACGCCAAGGCAGCCGTCAGCGAAATGAGAGTTAGCAACACCCGGCAGGACGGTCCACATCGGTGCACGCTCCACCTTGCCTTTCATCTTTAAAGTCAGCCTCGACCACAGTGACAAGGTCAACATGTTAGATGGAATCGGCGTTCCCGTCAACGACAGTGACAGGTCGACCGAAGGCACTAAAAGCCCCAGTCAGGTGAGGGCTTGCTTTTCAGGTGCCGTCGGCTATTGTACGTTCAGTTACAGCGGTCGGCTGGTCTGGTCGTCGGAGCGAAGGCGCAGTGGAAGCATAGGGAGAAGACATGATGAGCGAGTGGAGTTCGAAGGCCGAGAGTATCACCGACTGCCACGTCCACATGCGGAACATGCAGGGCGAGGAGAGCATGCTGGCCATCAGGGAGGTCACGGGCATCGAGAAGATGACCCTGGTGTCCATCCAGAACCCGCAACAGGGGACGGGACTCCCCCAGTCGCTCTACATGAAGGCCCGCTACCCGGGCCGCTTCTTCGTTTTCGCCGGCCTCAACCACGCGGGGAGGCTCTCCGACGGCAAGGTCTCAGCCCCCAGCCTGGCCGAGCAGGTGGACGCCTTCGTCGACATCGGATGTGACGGCATCAAGATGATCGAAGGGAAGCCTACCTCCAGGCAGCGGATGAACGTACCCATCACCGACCCCTACTTCGCCGACTACTGGGCCCGGGTCGAGGAGTTGGGTCTCCCGATGGTCTGGCACGTCAACGACCCGGAGGAGTTCTGGGACCCGGAGAAGATCCCCGGCTGGGCCGGGGAGCGCAACTGGGGCTACGGTCCCCAGGACGTGAAGAAGGAGGAACTCTACACCGAGGTGGACGAGGTGCTGGCCAAACACCCCAACCTGAAGGTCATCTTCGCCCACTTCTACTTCCTCTCAGCCGACCTGCCCCGGGCCGCGCGCTTTTTCGACGAGCACCCGAGCGTCTACTTCGACCTGGCCCCGGGGGTGGAGATGCTCTACAACATCTCTCGCGACCGCGACGCCGGTCGGGAGTTCTTCACCAAGTACGCCGACCGCATCGTCTACGGTACAGACCTCTCCAGCGGACAGACGGTGGAACAGGCCCGGGTCCGGGCGGGCATCGTGTTCCGCTGGCTGGAGACGGACGACACCTTCCGCATGCCTCCGGAGGTCGACTTCCTGCTCGGCCCGCCCGAGGACGGCATCGTGCACGGGATGTCGCTTCCGGACGACGTGCTGGCCAAGATCTACCGTGAGAACTTCTCCCGCCTGGTCGGCCCTGAGCCCAAGGCGCTGAACAAGGCAGGCGCCATCGAAGCCTGCGAGCAGATTGCCAGCATCGCCGAAGCCATGTCAGGCAAGCCAGCGACCGAAACCGAAGCCGCGCAGGTCGCCCGGAGGCTTGATGAAACGTGAGACCGCTTCAAGGCCCGGTCGCTGGACCGGGCGGGCTCGTGTCGATCTTTCTCCTCATCTCCCAGCGCCGGTCAAACAGGTCTCCTGCGTGCCACCATCCGTACCAAGCCGACGTACCGCCCGCCGTCGGCTTCGAGCATTTCCGCATCGGAGGGGAAGATGTTCGCTCCAGCAGCGTTGATGGCCCTGTCCCACTCGAGCCAGAGCCGCCAGCCGTCGCGCATGGGCTCGACGACCTCCACCTCCACCAGGCCGGTCCGTTCCCACAGGTGCCGCCACCACTCAGCAGTGTGGAAGCACCAGCAGCCGTCGGCCCAGAAAACTCCACCGCTGGCCTGCCGACGGGTGAGGTGCTCCGGCACGGGGCCATCGAACTCTCTCATCAGCGCGGGCACAACGATGCCGACCTGACCGCCCGGCTTCACGAACTTCAGGAAGTAGTTCAGATAGAGGTCATCCGTGCCGTAATACTGGTAAGAGTCCACGGACACGATGGCGTCGAAGAACCCCTCGGCGTAAGGTAGCGAGTGGGCCTCCGCGTGAATGGGGAAGACGCGGTCCTCGACCCCGGCCTCAACGATGCGCTGCCAGTTGTCCGTGGCCTTGACCCAGAGGTCGTTGGCCCAGACGTGTACGGCGAACTCCCTGGCCAGGAAGATGCTGGTCATCGCCCGACCACAGCCCATGTCCAGGACGCGCATGCCTGGCCCAAGGTCCATATCGCGGCAGAGCCATTCCGCGAGCCACAGGGCATTGGGGCCCATCTGGTTCTCCACGACCCATTGAGGATCGTACTTCGACGACAGTGGGAACTTCTTGTTCCGCACCAGTTCTTTCCAATCGGTTTCATTCTTGGGCAACGTGTTCCTCCTCAAGGTGCGTCGCTGGCGGCGAGCGCACACTCATAGACTGGGCAAGGTGAAAAAGAACAGACGGGCAGGTCACGCCACGGTGGGACCAAACGCGAAAAGGGATCGGCCGACCCCAATCAGGCCAGCCGACGAAGTCTCAGCGCTGAAACGAGCGGTTCAGCACTCGGCCCACCGGGGACGTGCCTGCACAACAATCTGTTTCGTTGCCGCCAGCATATGCACCCCCTCCTCTTCGTGGGACCGAACCAACCGTTTCTCAACGACATGCCAATAGCATACATCGCATCGCGCAAGAGTCAAATGGAATCAGTTTCCGGGCTGCACTTCTCCCAGCCTCTTGGCCGGCTGCCGTTGAGAGCAGACCGGGCTCCACTCGATCTCACGCTACTCGAGCCAGGGCCAGTGGATGCTCTCGATCTCCCGCCGCTTTTTGGCTGGGTGATCCCGCCATTCACGCTCCGGGAACCAGAAGTTGAAGTCGGGAATGGAGCACGGCCACAGGCTTGGGAAGAGGGCGCAGAAGAGCCGCCTGGCTCGTGCGGAGAGTCCCACGCCGACCCTTTGCAGAGCATCCTCTCCACTGTAGTAGGCCATGTAGGTGCGGGTGACGATCCAACGGGGCAGTTTTAGGTGTGCGCGCTGCTTCTTACTTCCGAGCGTCACTTTACCTTCGGCCACCTTAAAGGAGACGACCTCATCCTCCATCTGCAAAGAGAACGCTCCCGAAAGCCGACCGGCTGCCTTGAGACGCGCCTGGAACTCCCTCTTGAGCGCTCTGCTCAGTTTCAGCAGGTCCAGGATGGCGACGTGCTCCTCGTCTTCGCCCACCTCGTGCCAGGTGCCCCGCACCTCACAGGTGCCACCGAGTTCCATCACCGTCCGACCGACGACGGTCCAGGGCGCCTCGAAGATGTAGATATTCTCTTCTCCTGCTTCCTGAGAGCGCTCAGCCAGGAACCGGAGCATCGCGCGGGCAGCCTCCTCGCTGCTCATGGTGATGCCTGAGACCCAGACCTTTGGCGCCCACTTCCCGTCGGTCGCCTGGTAGCCGAAGTAGCCTGATACCTCGCCATCCTCCTCCACGACATGCTTAGGGCCAACGAACCAGCCACCCAGTTTGCTGGCAAGAGGATCGGCAAGAAGGGCGCGTTCGGCATCCGCGCGCCCGTCCTTTCGTAACTTGCGGACCCTGGCTTGAGATTCCAGGGACAGCGCGCGTTCGACGCTCAGCGTGGCCCTCGGATGGAAGAATGAGGGCACGTAGCCACAGCGCGGGTGGTTGTAGTGGTCGCCGTGGGCGATGGCCAGGAACTCACCCTCGCGTTTGGCATACTCAAACGCGGCCAGGGCCCCGGCGATGAACTGCGGTGAGCCCACGTCGCCTCCCTCATCGGCCACCTCGCCTATGCGGACTCCTTGGAGGAGCGTCCCTCCGATGCTCATCTGCACCGGACTGTACCACGCCGCGGTGTCGAGCCGTTCCTTGCCACCGGCGACGACGACCCGCGCGTCTCCACCGGCTCCAGGTTTGAAGATCTCGGGATGGTGGCGCGCGGAATAGGCGATGTACCTGGCGGCCGTGCGCAGGTCACTCTCGCTGGTAGCCAGTCGGATGACCTGCTCGGCGAACTCTTCCGACGGTCTGTGTGCTTTGAGTTCGTCCTCGGCCAACGTCATCATGGTCTCCTTGAGTTGCTCCCGTGAATCGTGCAGTCGGCGTTTGACCGTGCCGATGGGCACACTCAGAAACCGACCGATTTCCTTGTGCGAATAGCCGTTGATGTAGAAGAGCGTCGTGGCCTCACGCAACGGTTCCGAAAGGCTCTGCAGCGCTTCCAGGACACGGTCGTTGAGTTCTCGCCGCTCGGCTTGCGCCACCGGACTCGCCCCCCTCGATGGGGTCTCATCAGCACCTTCCAGCCCGACGCTCCGGCGGGCCTTCCGCAGGAACCGAGAGCAGCACGAGATGGTGATCTGCCTGAGCCAGCCCGGGAACTTCCTCGGCTCGCGCAGGTCGCCCAACTTTCGCCAGGCCTCGAGAAATGCGTCCTGAGCCGCCTCCTCGGCGTCGTGCCAGTTGCCCAGCCGGGCGAGCGCAGAGCCGTACACTGCGTCCTGAAAGCGCTTGATCAGCGCTCCGTAGGCTTCCAGGTCACCGTCCCGGGCTTCCTGCACCCAGCGTGCAACGTCGTTAGCCACTCGCTTCCTCACAACTCGGCACACCCGCTTCACAGTGCCACTTGGCGACAAAAAGGTTCGGTCGCTGTTGAGAAACTTCTGGCCGAAAGCGCTTTCGTCTGCTACTCTATCGAGTCGAGTCTACTCACGAAAGAAAGTGACCGCACTGCATTCTTGGTTCGTCTGGAGGAGGAATAATGGACGAGGGCGACAGTAGCCCTCCACTAAAACGGGCTGCGGCCAAGAGGCGCCCGCCGCGGTTCACCTTCCAGGCGGACCAGCGGAGAACAGCACACTAAACAACCTCCTGATGCTGCTCCCCTCCCGCCTGGATGAGATCCGCCTTACTTCGCCTCCGCTCGGCCGCCAGCCGAGGAGGCGTTTCCATGGCACTCACCCTACTGCTCCCCGAGTTGCGCGAACTGCTATCGGCAGGGAATACGCACTCACTGCGCCAGTTCTGTGAACGGGGTCAGCCCGCCGTCGTCGCTGACTCGCTCAGCGGCCTGGACCCCGAGGAGATCTGGCAGGTCCTTCAACTGGTCGAACTCTCTACCCGGGCGGACATCTTCAGCCACTTCGAACTGGAACTCCAAGCCCACCTGGTCCCCATCATCGACCGGGAAGAAATCGCCCACCTCCTGGAGGAGATGCCCCACGACCTGCGGGTGGACCTGGTGCAGGCCCTGGAGGAGGAGTTGCGCGAGGACATTCTCCCCCTGGTAGCCCGAGCCGAGCGGGCTGACATCCGTCGGCTGTCCTCCTACCCTGAGGACACAGCCGGCGCCCTGATGACCACCGACTACGCCGCGCTGCCCCCCGACACCAGTGTGCGCGAGGCTCTGGAGCGCCTCCGCCTGGAGGCCCCCGACCGGGAAACCATCTATTACACCTACGTCATCGACGAGCAGCGCCGACTCATCGGCTTCGTCTCACTCAAGGACCTCATCCTGGCCCGACCCAACCGCCTGGTGCGCGAAGTGATGTACACGGACGTCATCAGCGTCCGGGCCCACCAGGACCGCGAGGAAGTGGCCGACGTCATCGGCCACTACGACCTCCTGGCCGTGCCCGTGGTCAACGCTGAGGACGTCCTGGTGGGCATCATCACGGTGGATGACATCGTCGAGGTCCTGGAAGAGGAAGCCACCGAGGACATCTACCACTACGGCGCTGCCGGTGAGCCCGTGGACTATCTCTCTGCCAGTCCCTTGAGCATCGCCCGTCAACGGCTTCCCTGGCTGATGATCCTGGTGCTGGCGGCGTTCCTGTCCGGGTTCGTGCTGCAGCAGTTTTCGCCGGTGTGGACTGCGCTCGCTCCGCTGATGATCTTCGTCCCCCTGCTGATGGGTTCGGGTGGGAACGCGGGCACCCAGAGTACCACGGTCATCATCCGGGGTCTGGCCACGGGGGAGATCACGCTCGCCGACCACCTCCGGGTCCTCCGCAAGGAGGTAACGGTGGGTCTCATGGTCGGTGTGGCCATGGGCATCCTGGCAGCGGGACGGGCCTGGTTTATCAAGACGGACAGTCACTTCGGCAACCTGCACTTGTGCGCCTCCGTGGGTCTGGCGATGGTCTGTGCGGTGGTGGTGGCCAAAACCATCGGTGGGTTGCTTCCTCTGGCGCTCAAGCGCCTGGGCTTCGACCCCGCCCTCATGTCCGCGCCCCTCATCACCACCATCCTCGACTCTTTGACCCTGACCATCTACTTCACCCTCGCCGCCGTCATCATGCTTGCGTAGGGGCGCTGCTTGCTGCGCCCTTCGGCAGGCTCAGGGCGGGGTGAGCCTGTCGAACCTCGCCCGGTCTTCGGGCCGGTACGGGCCCCTACGGCAGTGGTGTTGATTTGCCCTTTGCCCGCACTATAATCCAGCCACCCGACTGAGGTCCCGAATCGTGCCAATCGAAAGGTGCTGCTTTGGCTCACGCAGGCTCCGCCTGTCCTGACTGTAGGCCGGGCGTTCGGAACCACGGTCGCTGCGGGCGCCCGGCGGGACAGCCGAAAGAGGCCGGGCCTCAACTCTTGCTTCACGGCGGCTCAGTCCGCGTGCCCTTGGCGGGCGCTCAGGTGCACGAGGCGCTGCTCATCCGCGATGGGCGCATCGTTGCCATCGGTTCCGAGGGCGAGGTGGCTCGACAAGCCGGACTCGACGCCGAGCGGCTGGCCCTTGAAGGTGGCTGCGTGCTTCCCGCTTTTGCCGACGCCCACGTCCACCTGAGCAGCCTGGGCGCCCTGCTCGGGGAGGTGAACCTGAGAGAAGCCGGGAGCCTCGCCCGGGCTTTGGAACTCATCGCCGGAGGAGCAAGGGAGTTGCGTCCGGGGGAGTTCCTGCGCGGCCGAGGTTGGGACCGCAACCACTGGAGCGACGGCCAACCCACCAAGGAAGCCCTCGACGCAATCGTGCCTGACAACCCCGTCGTCCTGCCCAGCCACGACGGTCACAGTACCTGGGTGAACTCGGTGGCTCTGCGCCTGGCGGGCATCACCAGGGACACCGAGAACCCGCCGGGAGGCACCATCTGGCGGGACGCCGATGGTGAGCCGACAGGCATCCTGAGCGACGCCGCCTCCGGCCTCGTCCGTTCCCTCATCCCGGAGAGGTCCGATCCTGAAGTGAAAGAGGCCCTGAAGGCGGGAGCCGAACACGTCCTCCAGTACGGCGTCGCAGCCCTGAGGAACTGTGAGAGCCTGCGTGTGCACCGGCTGCTTCTCGAACTGGTCGCTGCGGACGAGATGCCCATCGCCATCGCCTGCAGTATCCGCCCCGACGACATCGAAGAGGCAACCGAAGTCCTTGCCCACCAGTCGGTCGGCGACGGGGTATTCATCGAGAACGTCAAGATCTTTGTGGACGGCGCCCTGGGCAGCCAGACCGCTCTGATGCTCAAGCCCTACGAGGACCCGGCCTTAGGTGTGGGCCTGGAGGTGACGCCGCCCGAGGTGCTCAAGGGGCAGGTGGGGGCAGCAGCCGAACTGGGGCTGCCCGTGGCCGTGCACGCCATCGGCGACCGGGCCATCCGCCAGGCACTGGATGCCATCGAGCAGGCAGGGTGTCGCAGCCTTCGCAACTCCATCGAACACGCTCAACTCATCCATCCTGAGGACCTGCCCCGGTTCGCCGCTCTCGGCGTGACCGCGTCCGTCCAGCCCTCCCATCTGCTCACCGACATCGCCATCTGCGAACGTCACTGGGGCCAGCGGAGTCGGCACGCCTTCCCCATCAGGTCGCTCCTGGCCTCGGGGGCGCGGGTCGTCTTCGGTTCGGACTGCCCCGTGGAGCCCATCGACCCCCGCCGAAGCCTCTTCGCCGCCACCGTCCGGCGAACGCTGGACGGATACCCCGAGGGAGGCTGGTATCCCGAGGAACGAATACCTCTGGCGACGGCCCTGACCTGCCACACAGTACCGGCCGACCTGGGCTCCCGCGCCGACCTGGTGGTCCTGGTCCGCGACCC
>CBDVDV010000113.1:0-12167 GCA_965372835.1 uncultured bacterium
CCTCCGGCCCGCGCGAAGTCCCCTCCGCACGTGGGCGCAAAAGAGGCCACCAGGGGAATCGAGTCCCGAAGGGACTGTGTAGGGCCCGGCCCGGCGATGCCGAGCCTCGCCCTCCCTGGCGGCCCTCAGAGAAGTGCACAAAAAAACCCTCCGGTCACTCGATTCGCCCACACCCTACCTCGAAGCGGCGGTCTTGTCAACACGATTCGTTAGCCTTTTTCCCTGGGGCCTGGCCGGCCGTTCCCGACCGGTGGGACCTCCGCCGTCTGTCCTTTTTCTTTTTCCTCGGCCGGGGGCGCACGCCGCGCGAGATGCCCTCCAAGAAATCAGCGGCCGGCTCCTCAGTCTGCACAGGCATTCAATTGCTCCTTCCAGCCACGGTCCCACTCGTCCATCGCTTCATTCAACACCGATGCCGCGTCCTCTCCATATCCCCGCCGCAAAGTCTCCCCGGCCTCCCGGAGAATGTTCGTCAGCAGAGCAAAGGCCGGCTCCAGTTTGGCCCTGCGGATGAGTTCCCCGCTCTGCCGTCCCACCTCCAGTTCTGCCAGCTTCGCTTTCATCGCCCGATACTGTTCCAAGGCCGGCGACGATGTCCCCTGGAGCAAGGGGTCTGTATCCTCCAGGCTCGTCAATTTCTGCCCGAACTTGGCCAGCAGGTCGTGTATCCAGTGGACGACGGCCGGCAGGTCGATCGTGCGGCCCCGGATGGGGATGCCATGACGGTCCGCCTGTCTGTTTAGGGTCCCGTGCTGCCGGCCCGACCACCGTACCCAATCACTTTTCGGGACAGTGCGATAGTGTGCCGCGCGTAGTTGCTTGCCCCGCTGCGTCTCCAGTGCTTTGAGCGCCGTCTGTTCCCGCAGAGTAGGCCGCTGGCCTTGGCGCGTCTTCTCTATAGCAACGGCTGCCAACTGTCGTTGAATCCGGTCGGAGACAGTTAGCGGGCCTGCGGTCGTGGGGGGCTCTTTCTTTTTTCGTTTTGCCATTCTGTGCGCGCGCTTTCGCGCCGACACCCTGTTTGCATCGTTCTTGTGTGAGAAATGTGGGGCGTATTATGCCCGCACTGTAAGGGGGCCCTGGGAAGGACCCATTTTGCGTAGGGGAAATCCGCATCGCTCCGCCGAATCCTGGCCGTCCTCGGGTGTCTCACCGCCAGCACTCGGGCCTCCCTGCTGCTGCACTCGACGTCGTCGCTTTCCAGAATCTGGTAAGTCAAGAGGCTCAAGGCCCCACATCTGACCAGCGAAGTTACAGAATCTGGAACCCGTGCCCTGGTCGTCAGTGACTAAAGAGCTGGCCTGCCCGCCCTCGCCGGCCCGGGCGCTGCCACGTGGTGAGCGGTCCTGGGGGGAAGTCCCGGCGCGGGTTCGGGCATTCGAGGTTGGCTTTGTAGAGGACCGGGGTTCCCCGGTCGTCGCCTTCATTCGTCAGCCGCCGTACCCAGGCCGGGGGGGGCTGGCAGGCCTTGGGTCCGGTGAGTGCTCCTATGATGATCCAGTTCACGGGCCACGTGTTCTGTGAGAGCTCGAGGGTCTGGCACGCCTGCACCAGACTGCATTCGCCCATCAGGGGCTCGAAGCTGATGAACCTCACGGGGGCCTCGACCTTGACCAGCCCACGTACCGCCCGGTTGGTCATGGCCTGGTCGACCGCCGACGCCCCCAGCCAGCAGTTACTTGGCCAGGGGTTGAACTCGGCCAATCGTTTGGGGTTCTTCGTCAAGAATTGAAAAACGTGCTGAGGTGCGCGTTGAGTGGCGGCCAGCACCTTCTCGATCCACGCCCTTGGCACCCAATCCCCAAAGAGGTCGCCCATACTGCCGATGAAAACGAACCGGGGGCGCTGACCGGGTGTGAGCCAGTCCAAGCGCTTGGGATGAAAGGTCGGCACAAAGCTGAACCCGCGCTGTTGCGAGATCCGCCGAGCGTAGCAGTATGAGCACCACTTCGGTCGCTCGGGTGTGCCGCCCGGTCCCCAGCAGCCGGGGACCGGGTTTAGGGTGTCCTCAGTCCACTCAATTTTATCCTTGGGTGTGAAGCTCACGCTCAACCCCCGCGCGGTCCGAAGGCCAACACGCACCTCAGCCCTTTCGCATCCGATGCCACCAGGATAGCGGCGACGCAACGTCTTGTCCACACTGAACTTCGGGCGTGTCTCCTAAGTCAGCGGATGACTCGCTGCTCGTCCCGACGTCTGAAATCTTCTGTGTCCGCCCTCGCAGGCGCCAAGCCCCACGCGCGAGCCCGGGCACGGTTCGCCTTGCCGACCTCAACCCACTGCTCGCCCGTCACCTGGCCTGGAGCGGCCACTTTTCTTCGACCAGGCCCGCCGCGTCCTTGGCCGCGTCCGGCTGAAGCTCAGGCCCAGCTTGTCCGCCTCGTCGACCATCACGTTGAGGCCGTCCCTGCCCATTTCCAAGGTGTCGAGCAGACGCATCCCCGACCGGCCAAGGAGGTCGGCGGCTGCACTCGCCTTCTTCGACTGGTCGTCCAGGCCCCGGATGGCCTCGGCCACCATCTTGAATCTCTCAGCCGGGTCCTGGGCCATTATGTCTTCGATGCTCAGCCCCACCGTCTCCAGCGCCCGCTTCCCCTCGCCGGTGCCCATGGCCGCCGAGTCTTGCCCGGCCGGCTCCTGCGCTGCCAAAACCTCCGCACCCCTGCTCCCCTCAGGCCGTCCGCCTTCGCCATTTCGTCACCGGCCAGAGCCCACCTCGGTCGATGTAAAGAGCGATGTCGGCCCGCCTCCAGCGAGTGAGCCCGGCGATCTTCAGCCGCTGCGGAAACGCGCCGGCCTTGACGAGTTTCCAAACCGTCCTTTTTGAGACCGCCAGCTCCCGGGCGACCTCCTCAACTGTCAGCAGCGCCGGCGGGGGCGACAGCGAGTCCCGCACCAGGTCCGTCAGGATTTCGAGTGCTGCCGTGTTGGCCTGGAGCGCCGAAGCCGAGTCGTCAGGTTCGGTCGTCTCTTTTGTCGCCTCGTTACTCACCTTCTCACCCACCGCGCCCGGTCGGAGGTCCGATCCCTACCCGCACGCACCACTCGGCGTCCGCCATGCCCGCTGATGAGGCCTCGGCCCCCGCCTTGACGCTCCGCTCGAACTCGCTCCACCGCTCGCCGGCCGGCGCCCTCTTCGCGTCACAGAGCAGCGCGAGGACCTGGTGCTTCCCCCGCCCAGCCGCCTTGCCCACCCGTTCGGAGAGTGAGATCGCTGCCTCGATTGTCCCCGGCCAGCCCCGGTCCCTCAAGTCCTGAAGGACAGTTTCGAGGTTCCCATTGTCGGAGGCCGGGGCGGAGCCCGGTAGGCGCTCAGGCCCCGCGCCGGCTTTAAGTCTTGTGTCATTAAAGTCATTAAAGGGTGGCGCGCTGAGGGGACGAATAGGACCCTTCTCGTCCCCTCCAGGGGACGAGTCCGTGCGTTTCGGGGACGAGTCCGTGGGTTTCGGGGACGAGTCCACACCACTCTCGTCCCCGCCAGGGGACGAATCCCCACTCCCCTTGTCCCCCTCAGGGGACGAGTCGCTCCCGACGCCCTGCTGCGTCTTGTCACCCAGCGGTGACGAGTGCCCCCAGTCGTCGGGATATCGGACGAGCCGGTACAGGCTCCCATGCCGCGTGTGTCCTTCAAGCCTCACCAGGTAGGGCCGCCCGTCAGGAGCCCTCGCCCGTAGTTCCCCCAGCAGCCCCTCAATCTGCCGGCGCCCCTTCTCCAATCGCTCCGCCCACTGGCGGACGCTGCCGACGACCTCTCCAGGTCGGAGGGCCCTGGCCGGGCGTAGCCATGCGACGATGTCCCCACCGTGCCGATAGGTCATCTGCGCCTCGACCATCTCCAGGAGCCCAGCAGCCGCCAAACTGAGCCAGCGGCCATCTCGAAGGACCGCTTTTGTGTCCTTGCCCGAGTACCGCCGCCCTCGACCACGAGTCACGCTCGGCCCCCTCAGTTCCCGGCCGGCTTCCGTCTGACGAGGCCGGGTCCTGGGAACGGCACGGGCTGTTTCCGGGCCGGCTTTTTCCCCGCCAGCAGGCGCTTGATTTCCCGCAGTTGTGCCCGACTGACCAGTGGTCTGTCGCCGACGATGGTCGCCGGGCGGACGCCGCCGCCTCCGATGACGTGGGCAACCCGCGAGACCGGCTCCTCCAGGGTCTCGGCCGCCTCGGCCACCGTCAGCAACTCCGTGTCAGGACCGTCCTTCGGAATCATCATCTGGGCACTCCCTTGCTGCCGCTTCCTCGTCCCGCCGGCGGAGCTCCTCCCGCAAGACTTTGGCCTCACTACAGTCCGCTCCCCAGGTTCGCTCGAAGTGGCTGAGCCTCCGCGCAATCTCTTCGCTGGAGGCCCCCTCCAGCGTCCGTTGCTTGGCCATCTTATCTGCCCCTCTTCCTGCTCGCTGAGATTCCGGCTCATCACCCCGAATTATGTGCGCCGGGAATGGACTCCCTGGATGAAAAGACAGAAGGCAGACATAGAAACTTAAGAAATGGGGTACGAGGTAGGTTTTGGAGCTGGGAAAAAAGCACTCTCAGACAGCCACAGACAAAGCCGGACAGTTCCCCCCTTGCGGGAGCCCGCCCTCCGGCCTAAAGGTCCTTCGCCTGGTCCCGCACGACCCCGGGCAGGTATCGGTACCTGACTTGTCCCCCTCTACTGAGCTTCTTCTCTTCATAGCCGACGTGCCCGCGGTGGCCTTTGCGCCAGCGGTTCACACGTTGCTCCAGCTTCCCCTTCTTGTCCTTGGGGATGTGCAGCGCTCGCATCAGGTAGCCCAGGGGATAGTAAGTGTCCTTCTCCAGTTCGATCTTGTCACTCGGTGTGTTGGCCTGGGCCGAGGCGTCGGCCCAGGCCTCCCGTCCCTTCGGTGTCAGCCTGTAGGACGTGGTCGGGAATGACCGGTACTTGCGCGTCCAAACCTGCTCCCCATCGACCAGGGCGCGCACGACCCGCCAGGCGCTAAACTTAAGCGTGGCAAAGGTGACGGTCCGACCGTCGCCTGCGTGCCTGTAGGGTGGGAGTAGCTGCGGGTGTGCTTCCACACGCGCCTGCGCGTCCTCTCCGTCAGACGCTTCCAGGTAGCCGTCCTCGAGGAACTCCTGGAGCTGCAGGTCAAAGCGCTCAAAGTCCATCGACGGCCTCACCCAGACTGCGTCCCTCTTCCCCGCGTTCACCTCCTGGCGCCCTTTCTCCAGCGCGCGGACATCTCTCTCGCGGTCCCACAAGGCGAGATAGACCTCCATCATCAAGATGACTTCTGGCACCCAGGGCAAGATGCGGTCACCCCAGGCGAGAGTCGTAGTAATCGGGTTGGGGACAATGAATCTCAGGACGAGCCCGCGCCGGCGGAGATCCATCATTCGGTCAAGGATGGTGATCTGCATCTGTGTGAGTGGTGCTGTGGACCGGTTTTCTTCGGACATGGTCGACCCCTTTTTGCAGTCCCGGGACCCCAGCGGAAAGGGGTCGACCAAACCGCCAGGGCCTCCGGGACCCATGCCTCCAGGTCGCCGGCCCGGGCCGGGCCCAACCTGGTGGCCTTTCGCCTACTTCACCGAGGCTCCTGCGTCAGGGCAAATCCCCGGGGGCATGCAGTAAATCACGCCAGGAACGTCCCAAATGCACGCCTGAGAGTATCGGTCCCGGCCGACCTGTAGAGGTGTGCACCCTTGGCCCCGTCCCTTGTAGGCCCTCCAGGCTCGGCCTTGCCCTGGCTGCGCAGGAGAGCCCCTAATCCGTCGCCTCGATGCTCTTGAAGGTGGCTCCGCAGTCCCGGCACTTGTGATAGCGCACCGGCCGGTGAGTGCAGGTGACTGGGCACTTGCCGCCTCCACAGGTTGGGCAGTGAACGACGTGGTAGGCTATCGTCCCGGAGCGATCCGGGCCGGCGTCCTTCGGTGAGAGGTCCGGCCCCGGGTCCTCCGCTGTCTGAGCTCGGGCCGCCACACTGACGGTCCAGGTGTATCCGCAGTGTCGGCACTGCCGCCGTTGGGATGGCTGTCCCCACCGCACGACCTGTCGGACTTCCGAAGCGTCCTGGCAACCGCACCGGGGGCACTCCGGCCCCGTGATCTTCTTCAGTTGCACCCTAATCTTTCCTCCCCAAGCAGCTGCGCGTTCCGATCCTGCTCGAAGGCTTCCTTTCCGTTACGTGTAGCGCACGGACGTTGCGTCGTCAACCGGAATCATGGGGCCCATCCAGTTAACCGGGCCGGGAAGGCCCCATATCCAGGCCAGGGGGCGTCCAAGCCCCGCGACGAGTGTGTCTGTATGGGTCTTCCCGGCCGTTGCCTGTAGGCCTCTTTATGGTTCCCTTTGCCCTGCCTCCGTCCGCGTGCCGCCCGGCCGTGGTGCCCTGCGCAGACGACCCCTCAGCTCGTCTCCTCAACGCTCTTGAACGTATGCCCACAGTTCTGGCACTTGTGATGCCCCACCGCGCGCCGAGTCCCCGCTTCGTCGGTCCTGCTGGACGGGATTCACCCAGAGGTCCTTCCTTGACATCCTCTCACAATCCCAGTGAGATAGGGATAGCCAAACCATGGCGCACCTGAATGCGGCTGAAGGGAGGGGGGACTTGCCATGAGACGGACTGCCGCGCTCGCCTGTCTCCTGTTCTCTTCCATACTCGTCACGCAGGACTTTCCTATGGTCATTTATCGCGGCCGCCTGGGCGTGGACGCAGCGGGCAAGCGTGGCTGGGCCGAGCCTGACCCCGCTGAGGTGGAAAGGCGCCGGGCAGCGTTGGCCGACCAGTTGAAGCCCGCCCGGGCCGACGAGCAGAGGTGGCGGCGACAAGGTGACGCCGTCGTCTTCATCTGAGCAGACGTTTAAGCGGTCGAATTATCCGACAGGTAGAGTATATTCCTGCCCGGTGTGCCCGGTGCACTGCCTCTCGATGCTGGTGAGCGCACGCCGAGGAACGTCGGAGTCGGCGGGTATCCTGCCGACCCGAGGGAGAGACGCACCGACAGAAGCCTGCGCGGCACGACGAGGCTTTTCTGTTGTGTGCGCCCCGGCGGGCATGTAAAATGGAGGTCAGATCAAGCGGGGGATGACCGGCTTCTCGGGGGGCCTCTTAGCTTGTTGCGCCAAATCGCCTGCGGGGGAACCAAGAATGTCCCCTTTTCTTTCTCCGCTTCAAGGGTGAGCAATGAGCGCTAGGTGTGGGGGTGGCATGGGAGCACAGCGTTTCTCGCCTCGACAATTCCTAATGGCAAGACGGCCAGAACGGTTTTCGGATTCCGTTCCGGAAGAGGAACGCGTTCTGGATCGCTCCATGTTGGAGTATCACCTGGCGTCGCTCACGAACCGAAGTCAGGAAGCCGACTTCGAACGGTTTGCACGGAAACTAGCCGAGAAAGAAGTCTGCCCCAACCTGCTCCCACACACGGGTCCCACAGGCGGCGGCGACAGCAAAGTGGACTCCGAAACGTACCCGGTCGCAGATGACTTGGCCTTGGTCTGGTACGTCGGGACCGGCAGGGACGCAGCCAGGGAGCGATGGGCGTTCGCATTCAGCGCTAAGAAGGATTGGCGGCCCAAAGTGCAGTCCGACGTCAGTAAGATCGCTGCAACGGGCCGAGGCTACAGCAAGGCGTTCTTTGTCACTAACCAATACGTTCCCGACCGGTCTCGCGCTGAAGTTGAGGACAAGCTGCGCGAGCAGCACGACATCGATGTCCGAATCTTCGACCTTTCGTGGATTCTTGACCACGTCTACAGCGGTGGGCACCAAGCATTGGCGATTGAGGAGCTTGGACTTGAGGTGCCGGCGCACACGCGAGTGCGGAAGGGCCCGCTTGACCTCCGGCGCGAGGAAGGGCTCGAGGAGGTCGAGGCGCGCATCGCCGGGGCTGCTCAGCGGGGCCGCTTCGGTTTCCAATTCGTGGAGGACTGCATTGAAGCCGCTACGCTGGCTCGGGGCCTCGACCGGCCCCGTGTGAAGGTGAAAGGGCGCTTTGATCGTGCCCGATGCGCTGCCGAGAAGTACGGTACCCCACACCAGCGCTTGGCTAGCGCGTACCAGACGGCGTGGACAGCTTACTGGTGGTATGAGGATTACAAGTGGTTTGTAGACGCCTATAGCACCGCGGAAGAGCACGCCGCTGGAAGCGAGAACGCGTACGACTTAGAGCTTCTGACTAACCTCTGGGTGGTCCTTCACTCCTTGGTGATAACGGGGGATTTCGACGAGGCCGAGGCCGAGCTGCGTGCCCGGACAGACACTCTGTCTGCCGAGTTGGATAGGCTGGCTCAACTGCAAGACAGACCAAGCACGGCACTGCAGGCCAGGACGTTACGCTTGCACATGCAGCTCCTGTCTTCGGTTCCGGGCGATGTGGACCCCGTGCTTCGCGAACTGCAGGACGTGGTACGGAAGTGCGAGGGGCTGGTGGGCTATCCGTTGGAGCCATTGGCAGAGGTGTTTGTAGAATGGGGTGAGTTCCTTGGCGACCGACCGGCCTACGGCGAACTATTCGAAACGATCGTTGAAGTCACCTCCGCGCGAGAGGGAGAGGTGTCTGCTGCGCGCATGCTCCTCAGGCGAGGCGCCCAGCAACTCGATGCGGATAGGCCCTACGAGGCGATCCGCTCGCTTGGGCGCGCGCTCACACGCCTTTACAAACATGAAAGCCGCGAAGACCTCGTGCGCGCCCTGTACCTGTGTGGGGCGGCCTACGAGCGAGTTGACCTTCTCTGGGCAGCGCGCGGCACCGTACTGGCGGCGGCGTCCGTCGCCGCACACGAGTTCTTCACGTACTCCGAAGTTACACCTCTCCAGGCAGCGTGCTGCAACCGGTTGAAGTGGCTGGAACTCCGCCTGGGCAGGTTACCTCATACCCTCGCCTGGCACGAGGTCGACTCCATCCTCAGGGGCGTGCTCGCAGACCAGGGGTACAATCCAGAACGCCTTGCCGAAGGTGAGGTACAGTTTGATGCGATCCTGGGCATGCTGCTCCTGAAAACCGACATATGGGAGCTGAAGCGGCTGTCATTCCTCCCAGACGTGCTCGACACACTGGGTCTCCAGTTCTCGGCAACTGCTCTTCGCTTTGCCCTTGGCCACGAAGAGAATCTGCCCGAGGAAGTCGTTGGGGAGAAGGACGACAAGGAAGGACTTTACGCCTTCTTCAAGCAATGGCGCGACCAGCCGGCCGCGCAAGACCTGCCGGCGGCGCCCTCACTCTATGAACAGCGCACGGTTACGCTTAGTTCGAGTGTGCTGGGATGCCAGATTACCGCGGAGAGCGAGAACACGACGCCCTGTGTCGAACTCGCGGAATGGGTATTGGCTGCCCTCGAGAGCCTGCTGTCTACCGGCATGCGCGAACGGGTGTTCGCTCGCGAGCCCGTGCTGGCCATAAGGGTTCGGAAGTCAGACTTCGTTGAACTGCCGTTCAGTTTTGAGATGCAAGACCGCGATGGTCGCCCCCATCTGGAGGTGCGGTGCGCAGCGTTCGAGGCTTACAGGATGCCGTTTGAAGCGCAGGAACAGCTCAAGCGCAGGATGCTCGAACTCCTGCCTCACCTGCTCGCCAGGGCCTTTCTCTTCGCTGATATTGAACACGCCTTGGTCAAACTTTTCCGAGACGAACGCGCGCTGGATCGAGCCATCAACTTCACGAGCAGTTTCGTCACGTTGGGCAACGTGCTCGGCCCCACCCCGAAGACGACCATCTCGGCATGGTCTGATCCCGGCGCCCGCGACTATCCTCTCACACGATCCGAAGAATGGGATGCGGCTGACAGGCGGGCAACGCCGAAATCCGGTGTAGAGATGGAGCCATTCGTGCCTACTCGTGGGACGGGTGAGCCGCCAGCTGAAATCCGCGATGTGGAACGTGCGAAACATACCGAGGTGAAAACGGTCTCGCTCATACGCGAAGTGCTCTGGAACCAGGCTGGCTGGTCCGGCATGGCGTTTCTGTGGCTCCCGGACGACTCGAGGCCCGCGGTGCTGGCTCTTTTCTTCGAGAATGCACAGGCAGCTGAGCAGATCTTCGCTCAGTGGCGCAAGGAACTGGGCAACGTCGACAAAGAGGAGCGGCTAAGGGTCGCGATCGTTCGTGGTATCAGCAGGAAGAATCCGTATGCGTACCGAGTAGTCATTGGAGTCAATCCCTTGACGGCATTCTCCCGGGAGGACGCCAAGTACGTCGCCATGATCTCGCGAATACAAACGATGGAACCTTCGTCGAGTCACAACCTGAACGGTTTCCTCGCCAGTTATGACAAGCACGGCAAATACTTTCTGGCACATGCCATCTTGCGCAGCACATCGTCCGAGGTCGAGCCGGTTTGGCGCAACTGCATTGAGAAGCGGGAATTGTACGTGCGGGAAGCCTGGGAGGTGGGGAGGAATGATCCGGACAGTGTCGCCATCCAAGAGGACGATGACCCGGTCATCCCGCCCAGCCAAGACAATGCTCCGGTGCTCGATCTCCTTCGCTGGAGACGGGCACGACGAGACAACTCAGCTGATTCGTGAGGCGGTCCTACCACAGCACGCCGGCAGGGAAAAGGGAACATTCTGCTCTTTGGGGCGCTTCGTCGCATGGTAGCCGTTGCCCCTGTGTGGTGCTCCTCCTGTTTCCAGGGACCTTATGGAGCACAGGGGCCTCGCGCGCAAGGGGAGAACGCCGGAATGGATCGCCTATTCTGCCCGGAGTCTATAGACGTGGTGCTGGTAGGGGGTGAAGCGGTCGGTGAGTAGAGTCGGCGGGCGGGGAGAAAGGGGAGCGTGGTGGGGTTTCCCAGAGGCTCAGGCTTGGCTACGGAAAAGGAGCCCTGGTCGGCACGCGCTGGGCGTGTCAGCCAGGGCTCGACCTTCTCATCCGCCACAAACGACCAACTGACAGATGCCTTCTGCAATCCCCTCCGGTCACTTCAGGGGCACGTCCTCCTCGGAGGTGGCGAAGCCGACGTAGGGCAGGGGGGTGCTGCCCGGATACCAGTTGTCCACCACCACGCGGACCGGGACCGTGTCCTCAGCGTCACCTGGTCAAGAGGTCGTTCCCGCGCTCGCCAGGCGCCGTTGACCTTGTGCTCTACCTCGTGGACCGCGCCCGACTCCAGACCAGTGCCACACACCGACCCCGTTCAGTCCCGTCCGAGTGAAGTTCCACCAAACGGAGACGCCCCGGTCCACTCGGCCGAACACCCCCGTGCAGGCTCGTACGTGAATCGCGTTTAGGCCAGTCGGCTACGAATCTCCCCAAGGATCTCTTCGGCCTCGGACGCATCACGCAGTCCAAGCAGGGACGCGATTCTTCTGAGAAACTCCGACGAGCCTGCCCGCTTCGAGTTTGAAGTTGGTGTCTCCGTCTCTCCTACGTGAGGCAACCTCGCGTACGGATTGCCGTGGTAGGTGAACAGTGTCCACAAAGGCCACGATCTGGAGTTGAGTTCGAGGGCGACTCTTTCCACCAGGGCGCGGACCTCAGCAAACGTCTGTGCCATACCAGCCGACCTGTCAAAGTAGGGCTTGTAGAGGGCACCCCCAAGCAGTTCGCCCATCACATCGTGGACCCGCAATGCGCTGGCGATAACGGCTTCCGCTCCCTGTTCGAGGAAAGCCTATGCAAGGTCTTCCCGCTGGCCCCCAGCCGATGACGCCATGTTGAGCTTTCGTTCCACCGGGCTGCGCCTCAGATGAGAATTGCTCTTGACAGGAGGCATCGGGATGGGCAGTGTGGTTTCTGGTGCTCCGTCCGTGCTGTCGGCGCGTGGGAAGTTGTCGAAGGGCACACTGCCGGAGTGAGGATGGGCAAGGCGACCGAGAAGGTGCTCTATCTGGGCATCGACGCGCAGGGTGGTGACGTACGCAGTTGAGCTGCCGTTGATGAGGAAGACACCTTCCTCAATGTTCCGGCTCTATGGAGCCACGCTGCGATTCTTGGGAAAGGACGATAAGTCCTGCAAGGAGGTTTTGGATGAAAGGAGCAAGTCGCGGAAAGAAAAGGAGCCTAAGTGAACTACTCCTGGCTGTAGTCGTCATAGCGGTACTGACATTGCCAGGTGTGGTCCTCGCGCAGGATATCCGGCCGGCCAAGGAGGCTTACGAGCCGCCGAAGAAAGAGTACTCACCCTACGTCGACGACCATTTCCCCAATCGGGTGCTGTTCGGCGACACACATCTTCATACGTCGTGGTCCACGGACGCTGGAATGGT
>CBDVDV010000114.1:0-11991 GCA_965372835.1 uncultured bacterium
GGACGACGGTGGCCCGGGGTGGGGACTGGGTGGTGGTCATCGACTACCACGACGGCGAGTGGACGTGTCCGGCGCCTGAAGTCGACGGCGGGGACGAACTGGTGGGGCCTGACGGCCGGGACAGCGAGGGGTGTCTGAGTTTAGCGCCGGTGGGGTTAGGCTATCCGCTGGCGGGCGTCCCGCGGGGGGCGCTCGTCGGCCGAACACTGGACGACGACGGCCGACCCGGTGAGAGCTTCTTAGTGGGGCGGGGAACGACTGTGGGGCCCTTCCCCTGGGCCAACCCCGATTACTTTCTCATCCAACTGGGGCCGAACGTCCTGAAGCCGGTACGGGCGCGGGGGGCCATACAGGTGCGGGTGCGCCGAGAGCGGTCTGAGGAGCAGACCATCTGAGGCCCTCAGCAACTGGCTGCGGGCGGTGAGCCCGGTGGGCGGTCGGCGACTGGCGGTTGCAGACAGGTGGAAAAAGAGAGGCGACGGTCTTTGACCGTCGCCTCTCGTCCTTCTTGAGTCAAGCGACCATCCCAGGGTCCACCCGAGGGTGGACCCTGGCGCTATTAGCCACCACCGGCCTGGGACCAGTTCTGCGTGTCCACCGCCGCCACACCGGGAGAGGGGAACGCACCGTCCAGGTTCGCCGGAAGCGGGCTACCAGGATCGAGGGCTGAGGCTGCCGGCGGAATGCTGTCGCCAGCCTGGGTGCCATCACCTGTGTAGAAGGGGGTGTTGGCTGCCTGCTCGTTAGAGGCCTGGTAGACCTCCGCCTGCTGGTTCACGACGAAGCAGCGGTACCCGGTGGACCCGTAGTCCATGGGCCAAGCGTAGCATGCCCAACGGGTTTCCTGCATGTTGGCGTTCAGCGGGTCGGCCGCGGGCACGGCGCCCGTTGACTCGGAGACCGCTGCACCGGCTGCCGTGGGCAGGTAGAGGATGTAGGCGTAGCCACTCTTGGAGGCCACGCCACCGACGGTGACGTTGCCCATAGCCGCCGAGAAGACCTCACCGGGGGCCAGCGCAGAAAGCCTGGTCCGGGGGGTCAAGGCGCCCGCCAGTTCCTGCAGGTACCCGTATTCACCAGCGCCATCACCATCCTGGTCCACCAGACAGCGGGAGACGAATGTCGACTGGGCAGCGGCGAGGGAACGCAGCGTGCCCGCAGCAGCCGTCTCGTAACTGGCGATCCGCGAACTGATGAGACTCGGGATGGCGATGGCGGCAATGATGGCGATGATAGCCACCACGATCATCAACTCAATCAGGGTAAACGCTTTCTGTCTCCGAACCATTCTCACATCTCCTAAAAGGACCGGGGAACCTTTCCCTGCGTTTGGGAAGCCTTGGGGGAAGCAAGCCCTCAAGTATGTTGCTCTCCCATCTCCGCCTCTCCTGAGAGCCAACCCGTCACCTCCTTTCTTCTTCTCTGACGGAACAGGAGCTACCACCACAGCCAAAGGACACAACGCCATATCTCTTTTCGGCCAAACCACGCTTCAACTTTACGCAAAGACGGTGCCAAGCAGATGCTTCCTGGCAAAGTGTTGTAAGTTACTGCGAGGCAAAGACTTGCAGGCCCTTGTCTGGGGCACGTTGCAATTGGCTTGCCACAGGTGACGTGAAAGGTCACTCCCTGGTACCGAAGAGAGTGGAAGTGACAATGGTCGTCAGCCCTGGGCGGTGAGGGGGAAGGTCCAAACTCATGGAGCACACCGGGTGGATGCCAGCGAGGAGGTGACCGGTGTCGGGGGCCCGGAGATTGGGGAGCGGGACCGGGAGCGGCCCCCTCTACTCCTCGGTTTCCGTCCCGCTGACCGACCTCAGAGGTCTCGCCGGTCGATGCCCAACTTCTTGATGCGGTAGCGGAGCGAGCGGAAGGAGGTGCCCAGCAGTTCGGCGGCCCGGGTGACGGAGCCCTCAGTAATCTCCAGGGCCCGCCGGATGTAACGCTCTTCCAGGCTGCCCAAGCGCTCATCCAGGTCGAGGCCCTCCGGGGGTACTTCGACCCGCAGCGGAGGCCCGAGGGGTTCGCCCGAAGCGAGCGCGGCCTCCTCAGCGGCGACGACGGGCCGGGCGTCCAGGTCGGCCACCTGGAGGACGGCCCCCTCGCAGAAGACCACGGCCCGCTGGATGGCGTTTTCCAGTTCGCGGATGTTTCCCGGCCAGTTTCGGCTCATGAGGATGGCCAGGACATCGGGGGCGAAGCCGGTGGCCTCTTTGCCCATGCGCCGAGCGGCCCGGGCCAGGAAGTGACCGGCCAGAAGTGGGATGTCCTCCCGCCGCTCGCGCAGCGCGGGCACATGGATGGGGATGACGTTGACCCGGTAGAAGAGGTCGGCGCGGAAGCGCCCCTCCTCGACGTCGGCGGCCAGGTCGCGGTTGGTGGCGGCGATGAGGCGGACGTCCACCTTGAGGGTCTCGGTGGCGCCCACGGGACGGACCTCCCGCTCCTCCAGGACGTGAAGCAGTTTCACCTGGGTCTGCGGACTCATCTCTCCCACCTCGTCCAGGAGCACGGTGCCGCCTTCGGCCACCTCGAAGAGGCCCTTCTTGTCGGCCACCGCCCCGGTGAAGGCGCCACGGACGTGGCCGAAGAGTTCGCTCTCCAGGAGACTCTCAGCGAACTCACCACAACTGATGGTGACGAAGGGGCCCTGACTGCGTGGGGAACTGTAGTGCATGATCTTGGCCACCAGCGACTTGCCCGTCCCGCTCTCACCGGTCAGGAGCACGGTCCCCTCCAGGGGGGCGACCCGGCGAAGCATGTCCTTCAGACGCACGATCTGCGGGGTGTTGCCGATGAGGGCGTCGGAGGAGGCAAAGGCCTCGGGAGCGGCCTGGGCCCGGAAGCGACGCACGCGCATGACGTTGGCCACGGCCTGGCGCACCTCGTCGTTGTCGCGGAAGGGCTTGCGCAGGTAGTTGTAGGCTCCCAGGCGCATGGCCTCCACGGCGCTCTCCCAACTGTCATATGCGGTCATGGCCACGAGGTCGATTTCCGGGTATAAGTCGCGCACCCGGCGAAGCAGTTCCAGTCCGTCCATCCGGGGCATCCGCAGGTCGGCGATGACCAGGTCGAACTCGGAGTCCTGGGCCAGGAGCTCCAGGGCGGCGACCCCGTCAGGGGCGGTCTCCACCTGGTGGCCGGCTCCCTCCAGGATGGCGGTCAGGGCCTCGCGCAGGCCCTCCTCGTCGTCGACCACCAGCACCTTTCCGGTCAGGCTCTCCTGAGTGGTCTCATCGCGGCTCGCGCTCATGGAGAAACTCCGCTCCTCTCCCCGGTGTTCCGGGCCTGGTCGGGTGCCCGGGCGCTGGGCGCTTCCCCGCTCCCGCCGGGATGCTGCGGGAGTTCCACCCGAAAGATGGCCCCTCCGCCCCGCGGACCGGCTTGGTCACCGGTGCCCGAACTGGCGCCCACCGTGAGCCACCCGCCGTGGGCCTCGACGATGCGCTTGACCACGGGCAGGCCCATCCCCGTCCCCTGAGCCTTGGTCGTAAAGAAAGGCTCGAAGATGCGCTGACGTTTGGCCGGGTCTACGCCCGGTCCCTGGTCGCTGACCGAGACGGCCACCCGGGACTCGCCAGTGGGTGCGGTCCGGCGCTCGGCGGCGAACCGCAGCCGGCCGCCTTCGGGCATGGCCTCCAGGGCGTTGAGCCCCAGGTTGAGGAAGACCTGAACCAACTGCTCACCGTCGGCCTCCACCACCAGGTCGGGGGGACAGTCGCAGGTGATCTGGTGATGGTCCTCGGCTTGCTTCTCCAACAACGTCACCACGCGCTCCAGCACCTCGGCCAGGGGGAAGCTCTCACGGGCGGGTGGTCGAAGCCGGGCGTAGGTGATGAAGTCGCTGACGATCTGGTTCAGGCGCACCGACTCCAGCATCAGCACCCGGAGGAGCCGGGGGTCGGGGTCCGGTTTCTCGGCCCCGGTCGTCCGTTCCTGGTGTTCGAGGAGTTCCTGGGCCGAGGCGCGGATGGAGGCGATGGGGTTTCGGATTTCGTGGGCGATGCCGGCCGCGGCCTGGTTTAGCGCCTCCAGGCGCTCGGCCTGGCGCAGCGCCGACTCCATGCGTTTGCGCTCGCTCAGGTCCACGAAGATGACGGTGACCCCGCGCAGCCGACTGCGGTCGTCGGCCAGCGGTGCGCTGGCCACCTGCACCGGTATCGGCGTCTCCCGGCCCCCGGGGGTGAACTCGGTCTCGAAGTCGAATCGGTCGAAGGCCGGGGATCCGCCGTACGGCGGATTGCTGTCAGCCCCCGCTCGCCGAGCGCCAGGTCCCTCCGCCGGTGGGGGCTGGCCCAGGAGTCGGCCCAGGGCCCGCCCCAAGGGCTCGATGAGGTGCTGGGGGCAGACCTCCTGCCAGGGTCGCCCGGTGACGGTCGCGGCCGCGGGGACGCGCAGCAGTTCACGGGCCCGCCGGTTGAGGAAGACCACGCGGGCATCGCGGCCGATGGTGAGGACGCCCTCAACCAGGTGCTCCAGGATTTCTTCATTGAGGATGCGCACCTGACGAAGCCTGGCCGCCAGTGTCCCCGACAGCGCCGCCACCAGGTAGAAACTGACGGCCTGTCCAAAGAGCATGAGCAGTTGTGGCCTGAGGGTGGTCTGGGTGAAGATGGGGCGCCAGTCGGCGGAGACCAGGGGCAGGACGAAGTCGTAGCGAAAGGCGAAAAAGTGAGCCAGGGTCATCAGGGCAACGGAGATGGTCGCCGCCGAGGCGCAGAGCACACCCCCAGCCAGGCCGAAGAGCGAACTGGCCGCCAGCAGCGGCGCGAAGTACAGGAAGCGGAGGTCACTGGCCACTCCGCCGGTGAGGTAGATGAGCACGGAGATCACACCCAGATCGATGGTCGTCTGCAGGCGGACCCAACCGTCGGGCGCCGGCCCTCGGTTCCTGAGCAACCAGTAAAGGAGGTTCAAAGGGACACAGGCCAGCAGCAGGACCGCGGGTGGGTCCGAGAGGAGCGCGGCGAGTGACCAACCCGCCTGGCGGGTGACGATGATGGCCAGGCCCAGGGCCACCAGGAGGAAGCGAAGGGTGATGAGCCAACCCAGGGCAGCCCCGTATCTGCTCGGTGATCGGGGGTCGGTGGTCGGGGCCTGACCCGCTCGTAGGAGTCCCTGGTCGCCGGCCTCCGGTCCTCGATCTGTTGGATTCATCACTTGGGCTGCAAGATCTGCTGCAGTTTGAAGATGGGCAGGAACACCGAGAGGACGATGGTGCCCACGATGACACCCATGGCGGCGATCATCAGCGGTTCGATGAGGCTGGTGAGGCTTTCCACGGTGGCCTCGACCTGCTCATCGTAGAACTGGGAGATCTTCGTGAGCAGTTGTTCCAGGGCGCCGCTGCGCTCACCGATGGCGATCATGCGAGTGACCATGGGTGGGAAGACGGGACTCTCGGAGAGGGGCTGGGCCAGGCTCTCTCCCTGGCGTACGCTCTCCCGGGCGTTGATGATGGCCTCGGCGACGATGCGGTTGCCGGCGATGCCGGCCACGATGTCCAGGGCGCCGAGGATGGGGACACCGCTGCGCAGGAGGGTGGCGAAGGTACGGCTGAACCGGCTGAGAGCCACCTTGCGGAAGAGGGGGCCGAAGACGGGGACCTTGAGTTTCATCCAGTCCCACTGCCGACCGCCAAACTCGGTGCGGGTGTAGAGGATGAGGGCCACGACCACCGCCAGCGCCCCCAGGAAGAACTGCCAGAAGTGGGTGCGCAGGTACATCGCCGTGCCCATCGTCACCTGGGTGAGCATGGGGATCTCGACGTTCAGGCCGTCGTAGATTTCCTTGAATTTGGGCACGATGAAGAGCATCAGGAACATGGCGATGAAGATGATGAGGGTGAGGGAGATGGTCGGGTAGGTCATGGCCGCCTTGATCTCTCGTTTGAGTCGGGCGGCGGCCTCCTGGTATTCGGCCAGGCGGTTGAGGATATCGTCCAGTTGACCACTGGCCTCCCCGGCCCGGATCATGCTGACGTAGACGTCGGGGAAGACGCCCGGATGGTCGGCGAGGGCGGCCGAGAGGTCGGAACCGGCCCGCACCTTTTCCACGCACCGGCTGATAACCCGACTGAAGCCCTGGTTCTCCACCTGCTCAGCCAGGATCTCCAGCGCCTCCAGCAGGGGGATGCCGGCACTGATCATGGTGGAGAACTGACGGGTAAAGACCACCATTTCCTCGGTGGAGACCCGGGCCCGCAACCTCCCCCGCCCCAGGAGCGGAAACTCCCGCCGACGGACCTCTTCCCGCAGGCTGATGACCGTGAGGTCCTGGGACCGCAGTTGTCCCAGGGCCTCGGCCTGGTTGCCGGCGCTGACCGTGCCGCTGACGTTGTCACCGGCGCCGGTGCGGGCGGAATAGCGAAAGGTGGGCATGGGCAAACCTCCCTGGAGGCTGAAGACTGATCGGGACCATTTTTCCTACAGCGCTGCTCGCCTCTTCGTTCGCCGACCTCAGTGGAGCAAGCGCTGGCGACCGCCCGTCTCCAGACTCCGGTCTGGAATCTCCAGTCTTAGATCTCCTCCATTATTCATCGGCCATGGTGACGTTGTGCACCTCTTCCAGGCTGGTATTTCCCCGCGTGGCGTTGAGGAGGCCACAGCGACGGAGCGAGATCATGCCCTGCTCCAGGGCCAGTTGCTTGATGTCGACGGCTGACTTGCCCTGGATGATGGCCTGCTTGACCTCAACCGTGACCGGCACCGTTTCCAGCAGGGCGAACCGGCCTCGGTAGCCGACCTGGTTGCACCGCAGACAACCGACCGGTTTGTAAATGGTGGCCCCTTCGATCTCCTCCTCCCGGAAGCCCATCTCCAGCATCCGCGCCCGTGGGACCTTTACCTGCTCCTTGCATTCGCCGCACAGCCGGCGACAGAGCCTCTGGGCGCTCACCACGTTGACACTGGAGGCCACGAGAAAGGCATCCACCCCCATGTCCGTCATCCGGGTGATGGTAGAGGGGGCATCGTTGGTGTGCAGGGTGGAGAGCACCAGGTGTCCGGTGAGGGCCGCTTTGATGGCGATATCGGCTGTCTCCCCGTCGCGGATCTCACCCACCAGGATCTTGTCGGGGTCCTGGCGGAGGATGCTGCGCAGGGCCCCGGCGAAGGTGACCCCGCGCAGCGGGTTGACCTGCACCTGGTTGATGCCGTCCAACTGGTACTCCACGGGGTCTTCGATGGTGACGATGTTGTCTTCCGGGCGCATGATCTCCTTGATGGCCGAATAGAGGGTGGTGGACTTGCCACTGCCGGTGGGTCCGGTCACCAGGATCATCCCGTAGGGGGCCTGGATAGCGCGGCGGAAATCATCGAGTGCCTTCTGCTCGAAGCCCAGGTTATCCAGGCTCATGGCCAACTTGCTGGAGTCCAGGATCCTGAGCACCACCTTCTCGCCGTGCAGCGTGGGCAGGGAGGAGACCCGGAAGTCGATGGGTCGGCCGGCCACCTTGAGTTGGAACTTGCCGTCCTGGGGCTTGTGCTTCTCGGCGATATCCAACTCGCTCATGATCTTGATTCGGCTGACCACCGCATTCTGCAGGCGCTTGGGTGGGGAGGTGGTTTCCTGAAGGAGACCGTCGACACGGTAGCGCACCCGCAGTTGCTTTTCGAAGGGCTCGATGTGGATGTCGCTGGCGCCGTCACGGATGGCCTGGTAGATGATGAGGTTGACCAGCCGGACGACGGGGGCCTGCTCGGCGCTGCGGGTGAGTTCACTGAGATCGGCGTCCTCTGCCACTTCCTTGGTGAGTTCCATCTCGGGCTCGTCGAGGTTGCCGAACAGTTCGCTCATGGCTTCCTCACTCGGGTTATAGTGGCGCTCGATGGCCCGGCTGATGGCCACGTCGGTGGAGACGACGGGACGGATGTCACACTTGGTCACCAACTCCACGTCGTCCAGTTTGAGCACGTCGAAGGGGTTGGCCAGGGCCACGGTCAGGACGCTGCCGACCCGGCTCAGGGGAAGGACGCCGTAATAGCGGGCCGAATCCTGGGGCAGCGTGTCCAGGGCCTCCTCCGTGGGCCGCACCCGGTCCAGGTCCACCGGTGGGATGTTCATCTCCTCGGCGATGCAGCCGACCAGGACGCGCTCCTCGACCAGGTTGCGCTCCAGCAGCATCTCGCACAGGCTCTTTTGCTCCTCCTCGGCCTGTCGGAAGGTCGCCTCCAGTTGCGCCGGGGGTACGAGTTGGCGCTTGGCCACGATGCTCTGCAGTTTCCGATCAAAACGCGCCATCACAAACTCCTCGGGTATGAGAACCGGACCGCAGGGGACGGCCGCCACGCTCCCGGCGCCGGTCCCCGGGCCCCTCCCGCCCGCCGGCGGGTCGTCCGCTGCGTCACAACGTCCTCTGGAAGACCCGCTTGAGGTCCTCCGGGTCACTGGTGTGGGCCAGGGCCTCCTCGTAGGCGATGAGCCCGGCCTGGTAGAGCTCGAAGAGCGACTGGTTCATGGTGCGCATGCCCAGTTTCCCGCTGGTCTGGATGATGGAGTAGATCTGATGGGCCTTGTCGTCACGGACCAGGCTGCGGACGGCCGAGTTGCACACCATGATCTCCGCGGCCAGCACCCGTCCCCGGCCGTCCGACCGGCTCAGCAGTTGCTGACAGAAGACCGACTCGAGCACAAAACTCAACTGGGTGCGGATCTGGGGCTGCTGGTAGGAGGGGAAGACGTCGATGATCCGGTTGATGGTCTGGACACAGTCGGAGGTGTGCAGGGTGCCGAAGGTCAGGTGTCCGGTCTCCGATATCCGCAGTGCCGCCTCGATGGTCTCCTGGTCACGCATCTCACCGATGAGCACGATGTCGGGGTCCTGACGGAGCACCGAGCGCAGGGCCGCGGCGAAGCTCTGGGTGTCGGTGCCCACCTCCCGCTGGTTGAACAGGCACTTCTTGTTGCGGTGGACGAACTCGATGGGGTCCTCCACGGTGACCACGTGGTCGTTGCGGGTGTTGTTGATGTGGTCGATCATGGCCGCCAGGGTGGTGGACTTGCCCGAGCCGGTGGCCCCGGTCACCAGCACCAGTCCCTTGGGCAGAGTGCACATCTTCTCCAGCAGCGACCGAGGCAGCCCCAACTTGTCCATGGGCATGACTTCCCAGGGGACGATGCGCATGACCGCCCCCACCGCCCCACGCTGCTGGAAGACGTTGGTGCGGAACCGTCCCAGTCCACTGATGCCGAAGGAAAAGTCCAGTTCCAGGTCGCGCTCGAACCGCGCGATCTGCTCAGCCTTGAGCACCGAGTAGACCAGTTCCTTGGACTGTTCCGGCGTCAGCCTCTCCCCTTCGACGGGCTTGAGTTCTCCGTCGACCCGCAGGCGGGGTGAGCTGCCGGCGGTGACGTGCAGGTCGGAGCCCCCATCCTTGACCAACAGTTCGAGCAGGTCCTCCAACGTTTGCATCTCGCGCCCTCCCCGACTGGACTTCGGCGAGCTCAGTCAACCATCCGCAGAGCAGCTCCGCTCGCCGTTCCCGCTGGAATAAACATTTCCACACAAAGGAATTATACACCCAACTCCGTCGAACGCAACCTCAACGCCGCCACAGGAAAGTCGGCGTCCCGTTGGGCCCTTCCCCGAAACGCCCGGTCGTCCTGCTCCCCGGGGCCCGGTCCCTCAGTCTATTCGTCCTCCTTGGCCTGCTTGGCCCTTTGGACGATCTCGGCGGCCAAGCGCTGAGGCACGGCGTCGTAGTGGCTTGCCTCCAGACGGTAGGAGCCCTGACCGCCGGTCATGGAGCGGAGTTCCGAGGAGTAGGTGCTCAGTTCGGCCAGCGGCACCTGGGCTCGGACCACCTGCATGCCGCCCACGCTGTCCATGCCGAGGATGCGCCCCCGCCGGGCGTTCAGGTCGGAGACGACGTCGCCCATGAACTCGGTGGGCACGACGGTCTCCACGGTGGCAATGGGCTCCAGGAGCACCGGCTTGGCTTGCGCGAAGCCCTCCTGGAAGGCCCGTCTGGCGGCCATTTTGAAGGCCGCCTCGGAGGAGTCCACGGCGTGGTAGGAGCCGTCGTAGAGGCGCACCCGCACGTCCACCACCGGGTAGCCGGCGAGCACGCCCTTCTGCATGACCTCGACGATGCCTTTCTGGACGGCGGGGATGAACTGGTTGGGGATGGACCCGCCGAAAATCTCCTTGACGAACTCAAACTCACCGCCTCGTTCCATGGGCTCCAACTTGATCCGCACCTCGCCGTACTGACCCCGGCCGCCGGTCTGCTTCTTGTGTCGGTAGTGGGCATCGGCGGCGGCGGTGATGGTCTCCCGGTAGGGGATCTTGGGCGACGAGGTGTTCACCGAGACGTTGAACCGGCGCTTCATCCGGGCCAGCATGACGTCCAGGTGCAGGTTGCTCATGCCGGTGACCACCAGTTCGCCCGTCTCCCGATCACGGTTCACCGTAAAGGTGCGGTCCTCCTCGGCCAGCCGGGCGAGAGCGGAGGAGACCCGGTCCTCGTCGCCCCGGCTCTGCGGGGCCACGGCCAGGGGGACCATGGGGGTGGGGAACTCAATGGGTGGGAGCGTCGCTTTCGTCTTGCCGTCGGTCACCGTGTCACCGCACTGCAACTCCTCCATCTTGGCCACGGCCACGATGTCGCCGACGCTGGCGGCGCTCTGGGGTGTCTGCTCCGCGCCCAGGATGCGGAGGAACTGACCGGCCTTTCCCACCGACTGCCTGCTCAGACCTTCCCCCTCGGGTCGGACCAGGGTGAGGGCGTCACTGGCCTGGGCGCCGCCGGCCCACACCCGCAGGTAGCACAGTTTTCCCACGAAGGGGTCGGAGACCACTTTGAAGACCTGGGCCACGAAGGGGCCGTCGGCGGGAAGGTCGGTCTCGGAACCGTCCCCGCCGCGCAGCCGCCGCGAGGCCGGTGACGTGGCCGCGTTGGGAGCCACCTTCACCAGCAGATCGAGCATCTCCGCCACGCCGACCCCTCTCTCCGCCGCGGTCACGAAGATGGGCACCAGCACACCGGTGCCCACGGCCTGGCAGATGACCCCCGCTTTCTCCTCAGGCTTGAGTTCGCCGTCACTGAGGTAGCGCTCCAGCAGGGCGTCGTCGGCTTCCAGGGCCGTCTCCAGCACCTCCTGGCGATACCGCTCCGGGTCGCCCAGACACGCCTCGGGCGCCGATTCCCCACCCAAGAGGTCCACGACTCCGCTTATTCCCGGGCCTTCGCCCACCGGCAGCGTGAAGGGGACGCAGGCTGAGCCGAACTGCTCACGGATGCTTCCCAGGAGTTCCTCGAGGTCGACGTTCTCGCCATCGGCCTTGGTGATGACCAGTGCCCGGGTCAGACCGGCCTCCGCCGAGCGCTCCCAGAACCTGGTGGTCTGCAGCTCGATGCCGTTCGGTGCAGCCACGGTAATCAGGGCGGTCTCCACCGCGGCCAGGGCCAGGACGGCTTCCCCGAAGAAGTCGGGGTAGCCGGGGGTGTCCAGCAGGTTGATGGTGGCTTGCTCGTGGACTTCGGCGAACTCAGTCGAGACGCTGAAGGAGAGCAGGCTGGTGGAGATGGAGATGCGCCGGTCTTTCTCTTCCGGGTCGAAGTCGCTCGCCGTGGTGCCGGCGCTCACCGATCCGGGCTTGGAAATGGCCCCCGCAGCTGCCAGCAGGGCTTCGGCCAGGGTGGTCTTGCCGCTGGAGCCGTGTCCAACCAAGGCCAGGTTGTAGGTGTATGCCATTGTCCCTCGTCCTCCAGAGAGCCCGTGACGGGGATCAGGGAAGGGTGAGAGCGGAGACTGAACTGCGACCCCTCGGTCCCAACCCCCGCTCCCATAGTGTAGCCCGCCGGGACGAGGGCGCAAGGCAAAAGTGAGCCACCAGAGCAAGGTCGCCGGCCGCTGCTGAAGCTCTGCTCGGGCTCCGCCCTCCCTCCGCTTCGCCAGCCCCAACCCCTTTTACACACAATACGGTACACTGTGACCGGCCTTTTTGAGTTGACAATCGCTGCCAGGACGGATAACCTAAATTCTCGT
>CBDVDV010000115.1:0-11873 GCA_965372835.1 uncultured bacterium
TGCCGGTGGTGACGGTGGTGCCCGGGGTGCTCTTCGGGCCTGGTCGGCGGACCGCAGGGAGTTTCATCAACCCCCTCATCGAGCAACTCTCCCGCGGTCGGCTCGGTCCGCTGGTAGGGACTGGCAGACAGCGGTGGTGCTTTGCGTACTTGCCCGACGTCGCCCGGGGTCACGTGCTGGCGGCCGAGCGCGGTCGGCCGGGGGAGCGCTACATCCTGGGGGGCGAGAATCTGTCGCTCGAAGAGTTCCTTTCCCTTGCCGCCGAGTTGGCCGGTCGGTCCTGGAGATGGCGGACGGTGCCCCTTTGGCTGGCTCAGGCGCTGACGCTTCCGCCGGTGCTGTGGGCCCGGCTGGGTGGACGCCCGCCCAAGGTGACGCCCGGCGCGGTGGCCAGTCTCGTTCACTCCTGGGCCTTTTCCAGCGAAAAGGCCAGCCGGGAACTGGGCTACCGCATCACCCCCACGAGAACGGCCTTGCAGGAAACACTGTCCTGGCTCAAAGATATGGGCCAGGACTGCGCCTGAAATCCTGCGCTGCGCATCCAACGGGCTCCTGAGGGAGTTGTCGTGTGAACGAGATGTTCTCGCGCGTGCTTTGGGGGCTGGTGTCCTCCGGCGGCCTCGCTGCGCTCTCCTGGGGGCTGGCTCTGGTGACGGTGGGGGGTGCGCTGGCGGGCTTAGCGGTCGGGCTTGCGGTCTTCGTGGGGACGGGCCCGGAGGGCTTCGTCTGCCTGGGGTCTTTCTTCGTCATCGGAAGTGTTCTCACCCGCGTGGGCTACCAGCGGAAAGCCGAGCGTGGCATGGCCGAGCCGCGGGGCGGAGCCCGCGGTGCGTGGGAGGTGTTGGCGAAGGGTGGTGTGGCCGCGCTGGCGGCCTTGGCGTCGCTGTCGGGGATGACGCTCTTTCAGATTGGCTTTGTGGGCGCGCTCGCCGCGGCCCTCGGGGACACGGCGAGCACGGAGTTGGGTCAGTTGAGCCGGGGACGGTCGTGGCTTCTCGTTCCCCTGACACGGGTGAAGCCAGGGACACCCGGGGCGGTCTCAGCGCTCGGGTGCGCTGGCGGAGTTGGTGGGTCACTGGCCATCGCCGGTCTGGCTCTCGTGGTAGGCCTGGTCTCACCGGCCGGCGCCGTCGCCGCTGCTGCTGGTGGTTTTCTGGGAAATCTGCTTGAGAGTGTCATCACCAGCGCCACGAAGGGCCGAGTGGGACATTATTATTTGAACCTGGTCACAACAGGAGTGGGGGCTGTCGCGGCCGTGCTTCTCTGGAGCATCCTGGCATGACGACCGCTGAGGCGACACCGAGCAGGGCGAGGCTTTACTGGCACCTGGTCCGACCCTTTACGCTTTTAGCGCCTGCGGTCGGGATGGTGGCCGCGGGGGTGATGGCGGTGGGGGCCTCGGCGCACCTGGCGCTGGACGCTCTTGTGCTGCTTCGGCTCGCATCGGGCGCAGCGCTGGCCGTCCTGCTCAACGCTGCCAGCAACAGCCTGAACCAGATTTACGACCTTGAGGCCGACCGCATCAACAAGCCTGATCGGCCACTTGCCAGCGGTGCGCTTTCGGTGAGGGACGCCTGGTGGTGCGTGTTGGTCTGTGGGGGAGGAGCCCTGGCGCTGGCGGGGGCGCTGGGTTGGCAGTGCTTCGTGGTGGTGGTCCTCGGGGCCGGGGCTGTGTCGGCCTACTCCGTACCTCCCATACGTACCAAACGGCACTGGCTGCTTTCCAACCTGACCATCGCCGCAGCGCGGGGGTTGCTCATGATGGTTGCGGGGTGGGCCACTGTGGGGGACGTCTTCGTGGGGGCGCGCTGGTGGGAGGCCTGGCTTGTCGGCGGCACCTTCGGGCTTTTCCTGCTGGGCGCGGCCTCCACCAAGGACTTCAGCGACATGAAGGGCGACGAGGCCGCGGGCTGCATCACCCTTCCCATCCGTTTCGGCGTGGGGCGTGCAACACTCATGATGACGCCTTTCTTCGTCGTGCCCTTTGTTCTGTTAGTTGCCTTCGTGCACCTGGGTTGGATTCACGCCAACGAGACCGCCACGACCGTGCTGGGGATCGCCCTTGCGCTCTGGGGTGCGTACGTCGCCTACCTCATTCGCCGGGATCCCGGCGCCATGGCCGCTGAGAACCACCCCTCCTGGAAGCACATGTACCTCATGCTCATGACCTTCCAGGTGGGGTTGGCCGTTGCCCACTTGCTTTAGAACTTCGGGCGGGTGTGCCCGGCCCGTACGGGCCGGTGGTGCTCCCCAGGCCGGACAAGACGGACCTGAGCACAAAACGTCACCTTCCACACATTGTAAGGAGTACTGATGTGAGAATCACTTACGTGTTGGTGCTGCTGGTTGGCTGCGTCGCCATCGGAGGATGTGCGCAACCAAGTGGTTCCATCGGCACTGAGGCCCATGGTGACCCGCTGCACAGGTTGCATCGTCTCATTGACCAGCGTGAGTATTTCGAGGCCTACATCGTGTTCATTGACATTCGCGAGACATTGAACACGCTGGATGAGGGTGCTGGTGGGTACGAGTATCAAGAACTGGTGGGCACAACTTCAAGCACTGGCCAACACGACTGGGCGAAGATACTGGAGAGTCCTCGAATACCCCTCGATCTGAAGCTTGACTTGGTAAGGGAGATTGATCGGACAGCCAAACTCACCGTCACCGACATCTCAGACTGACACAACTCGCAGGCCCCTGGATCTCCAGGGCGTTCTCTGTCTGAGGCTAATCTCTGCAGGAATCCGGCGCTGAGAACCAACCCTCCTGGAAGCACATGTACCTCATGCTCATGACCTTCCAGGTGGGCCTCGCCGTTGCATACGTGGTGTAGTTTATGCGGAGGGCGATGAAGCCACTGGGACAAAAGCCTCTGGAACACCCTCCGCGGCAGGCTCCTTACGCCAATTCGGGAACCGTAAGGGACGGGGTACAAAAGAGGAAAGTGGCTGACGACTTTCCACTAAAGCGCTGTTCTGTTGATGACCCGGGAGATGGTGAGGAGGTTTTGCTGCCAGCGGTCGGCGGGGATATCTTCGGTGATGCCGATGATGAGCCGGTTGGTGTCGCCGGCCTGGTTGATGAGGTCGCGGGTCACCTCCTCAATGCGCTCGATGGAGGCGACGTGGATTGAGGAGGGGAAGTTGATCCAGAGCACCTTGTCGGGCCAGGCCTCCAGCGCATCAGCCAGGGTCATGTCGGTATCGGGGGACGGGGTGAAGGCCTCAACGTAATCCAACCCCGATTCTGCGACCAGATGGGCCCAGGGCTTGTTGTTTCCGTCCAGGTGTGCGCCTAAGAGTTTCCCGTGCTGGTGGAAGACCTCCGCTGCTTCCTGGTAGAGGGGCAGCACGTACTCGGCGAAGCGCTCCACACCCATCACCTCGGGCACTTCGTTTCCGCCATAGTTGGCGTGGCTAGCCGGTGACTGAGCCACGAGTGGGTAGCGTTCGCTCTGCTTCTCCACCATGGCGTCGTAAAGTTTGAGGACCTCGTCCCGCCGTTCGTACCACTCGACGGCGAAGGTCTCGTGCCCCATCCAGTGAATCATGATGGTGTGCAGCGGTGTGCCACCCACACTGGCCCTGAGAATGAAGTCCTCGCCCCGCTCCCGCTCGGCCTTGGCGAACTCCTCGTAGTCGGGCTGGTACTGCTCGTCCTGGATGAGGAACATGAGGGCTTTGTAATCGTCGGGCGACTTGAAGAGGCGGGAGACGTACCAACTGGTGAAGTCAGCAGGTCGGCGGATTTCGAAGAGGTCTCCGACCGGCGTATGGAAGTCAGTCCGGACTTTGTCGATGCCGTCCTCGGTGTAGCGGCGGGTTTCGACGCGCACGTTGGGTCGTTCGCTGACGACCGTAGCAGCCCGACGATAGACGATGCACAGGCCCTCCTCCCGCAGTTGCCTCTCGACGTCGCACTGGGGGATCATGCACTCGTAAACTGTGAACGGCACCTTATCGACGGGGCGGCCGTTGAGGACCGCTTCCACCCGCTCTCTGGGGGTCATGGACACGATGTTCTCCCGGGAACCCGGCCCCTCCTCACCAGGGGCAGCGGGCTCCTTTCTTAAACGGGCATGCCGATGATGGTGCCTTCGAAGGCCAGTTTCCCGTCGACGACCTCCTGGGTATCGAACATGGCCCGCCGACTCTTTATCTCCCGGACGACGGCGATGATGATGAGCCGGTCGCCCGGCTCCACGGTTCGGCGGAACTTGACGTCGGTGACCCCGCCGAAGCCCACGAAGCGGGGGTCGTCCTTGCCCATGTGCATCTTATAGTAGAAGGAGGAGAGTTGGGCAGCAGCCTCGATCATCAGCACCCCGGGCAGCAGCGGCCGACCGGGTATGTGCCCCCGGACCCAGAACTCATCCTCCCTTACCTCCTTGAAGCCGACGACGTAGCCCTGGTCAGGCTGGTAGGCGATGATGCCCGAGAGTTGTTCCATCTCGTAGCGCTGAGCGTTCACCTGGCGAATTTCCTCGATGCTGATGGCTACCTGGTCGAGGTCGATCCGGCTCAGGTCCACCAGCAACTTCGGGGGCATACGTCAACTCCTTTTCGTCCTGGGCTTCTTTCGCCGTCGGCGGGTGGGCCTGGCAGCGGAAGGCTTTGGCGAGGCTACGGTGGTGGCGAGAGCCACCCGGTCTCGGCCGTCCTGTTTGGCCTGGTAGAGGGCGGCGTCGGCACGGGTCAAGAGGTCCTCCGGCCCGCTCATCCGCTGACGGTCGAACCGGGCGACGCCGGCGCTCAGGGTCACGTAGAAGACCTTCCCGTCGAGGCCGTGGAAAGGGTGCCCCTTGACGTTCTTGCGCACCCGTTCCACCAGCGCCCGCGCGTCCTTCTCGGCGGTTTCGGGCAGGATGAGGGCCAGTTCCTCGCCGCCGTAGCGGTAGGCGGTGTCGTAGGTGCGCAGGTTGTCCTTGAGGATGGCGCCCACCGTGGTCAGGACCTCGTCGCCGACCCGGTGGCCGTGGGTATCGTTGATCTGCTTGAAGTAGTCCAGGTCGATCATGACCAGAGAGAGAGCGCGGCCCCGTCGGCGGCTCGCCAGGTCCGTCTGCTGCCGGAGGTAGTCGTCGAAGTGGCCTCGGTTGTAGAGCCCGGTGAGGGCGTCCAGCAGGACCCGGGTGCGCAGGATGGTGGTGCTGACCATCGTGGCCACGTGCGGGGCGACGTCATCCAGAAAGAGCCGGACCCCTTCGACCAGGCGGGCCTGGGTCTCAGCGTCTCCGGTGAGTTTCACCGTCGCCGCCAGTACCCCCAGGGTCGTCCCCTCCAGCGTCAAGGGCACCAGCAACCGCAGGCGGTCTCGCTCTGCCGTCTGGAATGCCGACTGGTGCTGGAAACATTCCGAGACCCCCTCGTCGTCCGGACTCCGCTGTCCCATGGCCTCACCGGCGTAACTGCCGGTCTCGTCAATCAGGACCTGGGCGAAGAGCCTTTCCCCACTGGCATCCAGCAGGAAGAGGCAGACCTCCTCGGCCTCCGCCTGCTCACGGACGACGCGCAGGGACTCCTCGAGGGCCCTCTGAGCTTCCTCCCGTTGGCTGGCGCGGTACACCTGCGATTCAGCAGACAGCCGGTCCAAGCGACGCTGCAGTTCCTGGGCGTGACTGTCCTTGACCTGGGCGGTCTTCTCGGCCGCCCGGCGCGCTTGCTGCAGCCTTCGCCGAAGGGAGCGCTCCCTGAGCACTATCATGGCCAGGCCCCCAGCCTCCAGTCCGCCCAGGGCGCAGAGGGTCACCAGCGCAGTGACATACGTGACGAAGGCGTACTTGTCCTGGGCCGGGTTAATGACCAGGTAGGCCCCTACCGCGCCCAGCATGGCCACCGGCACGACCAGGAGCATCACCGCGACGAGGACAGTTCGCTTGGCGACGGCTCTTCCCCCTCGCTCCCGCCGGGACCCGGAGTCACGTACGGCTTCAGCCGATCCAGGACCCACTCTGAGATCCCCTCCACCGCCAGCAGGTCTTCCAGGCGGCGGAACGGACCGTGCTCGCTGCGGTAGGCAACGATGCGGCCGGCCTTCACCTCTCCGATGCCGGGCAGCAAGGCCAGTTCCGCTTCGTCTGCCCGGTTGAGGTCGATGCGGTACTCACCAACCGACCCCGGAACCAACTCGGCCTCTGGACTCCACCATCCGGACCGCCAGCCCCAACGGATCAGCACGCTCACCACCAGCAGCGCCGCCACACCCCAGAGCACCCACAAATGCTCCGGCTGGATTGGCGCCTGCGCACCGTGACGCGGCAGCTTCCCAACCACGTTGCTCTCCAAACCGGTGCGGTCCTCTCTTGGGGGACCTCAGGGCCCCCTGCGTGCAGCGTTGTTGCGCCGCCTGACCGTCGCGCGCGCCGGGGCCACCTGGAGATCGTCGCCTCGTCTAACCGCCCGTTGCCTTCCTACTTATAAGGTTTGGGTCCTTGGGCGTCAAGTGCCGTTGCCCGCGGTTGGCGATCGTCGCGGGCGGGTCGCTTGACCGCGTCGGGCGGTGGACGTATAGTTGTACTGAGGCGCCGGCCGACGGGGGCTTCGGGCTCCGGCCGACTCTACAGAGGCTTGCGACCGCGGTCACAGGAAAGGACGTTGGGTGAGAGTGGTTGTCGCGCCTGATTCCTTCAAGGAGTGCCTGAGTGCTTTGCGGGTGGCTGAGGCCATCGCTCGGGGACTTCGCCGGGCGGACGCCAGCCTGGAGGTGGCTCTCGTGCCCATGGCTGACGGGGGCGAGGGGACCGTGGATGCGGTGGTGGAGGCGACGGGGGGCCGGCGAATCCAGACCACCGTGACCGGCCCGCTGGGCGAACCCGTGGAAGCGACCTTCGGTGTGACCGGCGACGGGGAGAGCGCGGTCATCGAGATGGCCCAGGCCTCGGGTTTGCCGCTGGTGCCGCAGGGGCGGCGCAACCCCCTTCTGACTACGACCTACGGCACGGGGGAACTCATCGCCGAGGCCCTGGCCGAGGAGGTGAGGACGATCGTCATCGGTATCGGGGGGTCGGCGACGGTGGACGGCGGCGCCGGCATGGCTCAGGCTCTCGGCGTGAGGCTGCTGGACGCGAGCGAGCGGGAGTTGGGCTGGGGTGGCGGTTCGTTGAGTCGCCTGGCGCGCATCGACGTGGGAGGTCTGGATGAGCGGGTTCCGAGCGTGCGGTTTCGTGTGGCCGGTGACGTGACCAACCCGCTTGTGGGCCCGCGAGGGGCGGCGCGGGTGTACGCTCCGCAGAAAGGCGCGACCTCAGAGATGGTGGCGATCCTGGAACGCAACCTCAGCCAGTTGGCCCGTGTCGTGGAGCGCGACCTTGGCATGGCGGTGGCCGATCTTCCCGGTGCCGGGGCCGCGGGAGGACTGGGTGCCGGGCTGGTGGCCTTTCTGGGGGCGGAACTTGTCGCCGGTGTCGAACTGGTGGCCGAAGTGGTGGGGCTGGCCGAGCAAGTGGCTGGGGCCGACCTGGTCATCACCGCCGAGGGCAAGTTGGACGGACAGTCGGCCTTCGGCAAGACCCCGGTCGGAGTGGCCAGGGTGGCCAAGGAGCAGGGCCTTCCGGTGGTGGCCCTGGCGGGGACGTTGGGCGAGGAGGTGGAGCGGGTCCTGGACTGTGGCATTGACGCCTATTTCAGCATTGCCGACGGTCCCATCACTTACCAGGAGTCCGTGGCCCGGACCCGGGAACTGCTGAGCCGGGCCGCCGAGCAGTGCTTTCGGCTGTGGCGGAGTGGGCGAGTCTCCGCCCCCGAGGGCTGAGGGCCGGGGGGATTTTGAGGTTGCGCGGAAGGAGGCGCGCGGTATAATCGGCTCGAACGCGGGGGAGGAGCGTTCGAGGTCGGCCAGGGCTGTCCCAGCCAATGCCCGCAGCCAGCAGAGAGGGGGCAGGCCATGGATGTTCGCTTCTGGGGTGTGCGCGGGTCCATTCCCGCGCCCCTCTCCGACCAGGATATCCGCCACAAACTCCGGCTCATCATCGCCCCCGATGAGCGTCGCAGCCCGGAGCGAGCCGCGCAGCCCAGTTATATGCGCCGATCCCCTGTCCCCCGGGGAGCGACCTACGGGGGGAATACCAGTTGCGTCGAACTGCGCCACGACGGGAGCGTCCTTTCCCTGGACGCAGGAAGCGGACTTCGGCCACTCGGACTGCGCCTGAGCGCCGAAGGGACCACCTTCGAAGCGGAGCCCTTCTATCTCCTCGTCAGCCATTTCCACTGGGACCACATCCAGGGCTTCCCTTTCTTCGAGCCCTGCTATCGACCCGGCAACCGCATCGTCGTGTGCAGCGCCCTGGCCGGACTGGAGGAGGCATTCCACAGGCAGATGTCTTCGCCCTTTTTCCCCAAGCCTTTGGACGAACTTCCTGCTGAGGTGACCTTCAAGACGCTGCCGCTGGGTGAGACGGTGGAACTGGGTGCCTTTCGGGTGCGGTCGATCAGGCTGGCCCACCCTAACGCTTCCAGCGGCTACCGGGTGGAAGGTGGCGGGGCCAGTGTGGTCTACCTGACCGACACGGAACTGGGGGCGGCGGACCCGCAAATGCTCCAGTCCATCACCGCGCTGTGCCAGGATGCCGACCTGGTCATCGCCGACACCCAGTTCGACCGGGAAGAGGCCAGCCGCCGGGCCGACTGGGGTCACAGCACCATCTTCCAGTTCATTGACCTTTTGGCCGGGACGACGGTACGCCGACTGGCCCTCTTCCACTACGACCCCAAGTACGCCGACGAGGCCATCGACGAGATTTACTACGAGGCCCGGCGCTTTCTAAGCGCGCAGGCCCCCGGCTGGTCCTGTGAACTGGTCGCTTCCCACGAAGGCCTGGAACTGAGACTGCCCGGCGTCGCCCAGGTCTCTTCAGGGAGTGGGGTCTCCGACCTCCTCGATTCGGCGCCCCCGTCGGGTCGTGTGCCGAAATGAATCTCCCTCAGCCTGACCGGGCTACACCATCGGAACCTGAAGGCCCACTTGCTTCGCCTGGCCGGGGCGAGCCCGAAAACCAACCCCCACCCGAACTGTTGGAGCGGGTGCGCCGATACGGCCAGGAGCACGTGCTGCGGTGGTGGGATCGGCTGACCCCCGAGGGCCGCCGAGGGCTCCTTCAGCAGTGTGGGCGCATCGACTTTGCCCTGGTGGAGCAGTTGGCCCGTCTGCTCCTTACCCCGGGGGGCGCGGGTCCGGGGTTGGGCGACCTGGCGCCGGCGTCGGTGGTGTCCCCGACGGCGCTCTCGGCGTCGGAGCGGGAGCGCCTGGTCGGCCTGGGTGAAGAGGCGCTCAAGGGGGCGCGGGTGGCAGTGGTGACGGTGGCCGGTGGTCTGGGGACCAGGTTGGGAGCGGGGCCGGTCAAGGGGATGGTGGCCGTCGGTCCGGTCAGTGGCAAGGGCCTCTTTCAGTTGCAGGCTGAAACCATACTCGCCTTGGGCCGACGCTGCGGCCCCCCACCCCACTGGTTCATTATGACCAGTGCCGCCAACGACGGGGAGACGCAGGACTGTTTTCGTCGGGAGCGTTGCTTCGGGCTGGCCGGGGACGCGGTGCACTTCTTTTGCCAGGGTGAGATGCCCGTGGTGGACGACGACGGCAAAGTGCTCCTGGACGCGCCCGACCACATCGTCGAAAGCCCCGACGGCCACGGAGGATGCCTTTACGCCCTGGCCCACTCGGGGGCCCTGGTGGAGATGGAGCGCCTGGGGGTGGAACTCGTCTTCTACCACCAGGTGGATAACCCGTTGGTGCGCATCGCCGAGCCCCTCTTTCTCGGCCTGCACGTCGACGGCTCGGCGGAAGTCTCCAGCAAAGCCCTGGTCAAGCGGGACGCCGAGGAACGCCTGGGGCACTTCGTGGTAGACGGCAAAGCTCGGCTGCGGGTGGTCGAGTACAGCGATATGTCCCCGGAACTTCAGCAGCAGCGGGAGGTCGACGGCCGGCTTCGCTTTCGTTTCGGCAGCATCGCCATACACATCTTCCAGCGGGAGTTTCTTGCCGGACTCATCCACCAGGACGTGAGTTTGCCTTTCCACCGAGCCCGGAAGAAGGTACCTTGGCTCGACGACCAGGGAGACCTGGTCACCCCGGACGAGCCCAACGCCAACAAGTTCGAGCGCTTCATCTTCGACGTGCTCCCCTGGGCCGAGCGCACCCTGGTTGTGGAGACGAGCCGTGACGAGTTTTGCCCGGTGAAGGAGCCGGAGGGACCCGACTCACCGCCGGCCGCCCGCGCGGCGCTCACCCGCCGATACGCCAACTGGCTGGAAGCGGCGGGCGTCCCCATCGAGCGAGGGCCCGACGGCGAGCCGACGGAGCCAGCCGAGGTGAGCCCGCTGGTAGCCCTCTCGGCCGAGGAACTGGCCAGGTGGCTGGGGGGTCGAACGGAACTTCGGCGGCCCGTGTACCTGTCCTCCGGATCCGCAGGAGAGGAGACAGACCTGTGCAGAGAGACGTGACCTTCGACTACACCAACATGCTGGAAGAGGTAGCCGGGCCTGAAGACGGGGTGACCTTTCTGGAGTTGGACGACCTGGCTGAGGAGTCCTACCGCTACCACGAGCAGTTGCAGAGCGAGCGGCAGAGCGGGCAGTTGGACTTCCTCCACCTCCCCCATAACACCGCCCAGATGCACGCGGTTCAGTCGGCGGCCGAGGAACTGCGGGAGCGGTGTGCCAACTTCGTCGTTATCGGTATCGGTGGCAGCGCCCTGGGCAACGTCATGCTCCACGGGGCCCTGCGCCCGCCCTTCTACAACCTGCTCCCCCGGCAGGACCGGGGCGGGCCGCGCCTCTTCGTCCTGGACAACGTTGACCCCACCAGACTGGCCGCCCTCCTGGACGTCATCGACATCGAGGAGACCGTCTTCAACGTCATCACCAAGAGCGGGACGACCGCTGAGACCATGGCCCAGTTCCTCGTCGTCGCCTACGAACTGCGGAAGCGACTGGGCGAGCGCTGCTCGGAGCAAGTGGTGGTCATTACCGACCCGGAACATGGCCCGCTGCGAGCATTTGCCCAGGAAGAGCATTTCCGTAGTTTCCCCATCCCCCCGGGCGTGGGTGGGCGCTTTTCGGTCCTTTCACCGGTGGGGCTGCTGTCGGCGGCGGTGACCGGCATCGACGTCGAGGCCCTGCTCGCCGGGGCCCAGGCCATGGACCGACGGTGCTCCGAGCCCTCCCTCACCAAGAACCTCGCCTACCTGTATGCGGCGCTGCACTACATCCTCTACCGCAAGGGCAAACGCCTGCACGTCATGATGCCCTATGCCGACGGCCTGGCCCACTTTGCCGACTGGTTCGGGCAACTGTGGGCCGAGAGCCTGGGGAAAAGCCTCAGCCTGACCGGCGAGCGGGTGACCGTGGGCCCCACCCCGGTGAAGGCCCTGGGGGCTACCGACCAGCATTCCCAACTGCAACTCTACGTGGAGGGCCCCGACAACAAGGTCTTCACCTTCCTGGCCGTCGAGCATCTCGAGCGTGACCTCCCCATTCCCGACGCCTTCCCGGAAGCCGAGCCTCTGCGCTACCTCACCGGCCACACCCTGGCTGAACTTCTGAAAAACGAGCGCCTGGCCACCGCTCTGGTCCTGGCCGAGAACCACCGGGCCAACTCCACCCTCACCCTCCCCCGGCTTGACCCCTACTCCCTGGGGCAACTCATTCTCCTCTTCCAAATGGCCACGGCCTTCAGTGGCAAGCTCTACCGCATCGACCCTTTCAACCAGCCCGGGGTCGAGACCAGCAAGAAGGCGACCTATGCGCTGATGGGCCGGGAGGGGTACGAAGCACTCCGGGAGGAAATCGAGAACAGACTGGCCGCCGGCACCACCCACCTCCTCTGAGCCTCGCCCGGGGTCCTCGTGGGGCTTGACTTCCGTCGCCCGCCGGGGCAAT
>CBDVDV010000116.1:0-11778 GCA_965372835.1 uncultured bacterium
ACGCCTGTGGTGAAGCCTCCGACGAGGCCCAGGAGCGCTGCCTGGCCCACGGGGCCACCTACATCGTCTGCCCCTGCGACCTGGGCAAGATTCAGAACGCTCGGCATCCCTTCCCCCGCAGCGCCCGCTTCCGCGAACTCCTCAGCCGCCAGGACTATAACGCCCTGGCCGCCGCTGCCGACTGGACCAACGTCGAAGACCCCGACCGCAGGAACCGTGGCGCCCGGGCCATGGCCTACGTCAACCTTGACCGCAACCTCGCTGCTGAACAGGTCGGCTACGACACGCTGCTCCTGGTCGGCTATCCCCTGGAGTCCACACCCAAGAACCAGATCATCTATGGCGCGCCGCGCACCCCGTGACCTGGCGTGTCGGTCCCTTTACCTTTGGTGAGTGAAAGCACTATAATGCGACGGTCAACGGTCTCGGGCCGGAGACGGGTCGCGGGGCAGGAGGTTGGAGCATGGAGCCCGCAGGAACGTTGCCTGGACGTATGCCCCGCCTCTTCCTGGTGGCTGCGTGCGCGGCGTCTGTCCTCGGGCTGACTGTCCGGGCCCGGGAAGAACAAGCAGGGGAGAGGTCAATGACCACACGCGAGGTCTGTCTCGGTGTGTTCGGGCATCCGCGCGGATTGTGGGAGACCGGGAAGACCCTGTCTGATCTGGGGGTCACTGCGGTATTTGTGAGCAGCCGGGAGTTGGATGCGGACGCGGTCGAGCGTGCTCACAAGGAGGGTGCCAAGGTCTATGCGGAACTGGGCATCTTCGTCGGCAAGAAGAAGGCTGAGGAGCGGCCCGAACTCTGGCCCGTCGGCCGGGACGGCCGGCGACTCGCGCCCATCGACTGGTACCTGGGCCTGTGCCCCACCGATCCACAACTCCGTCGGGAAAAACTTGAAGCCGTTGCCGAGGCCGCCCGCCGGGCGCCCATCGACGGAGTCTGGCTGGACTTCATCCGCTGGCCCTGCCACTGGGAGGTGCGCGAGCCGCGACTGGACGAGGCCTGTTTCTGCCCGGCGTGCTTGGCGGACTTTGAGGAACGGACGGGCATCGCGCTGCCCGAAGGCGACACGGCGACCCGCGCCGAGGCCATCCTGGCCGACAATCTTGATGCCTGGAGCCGTTGGAGGTGTGATTCCATCACCCGCTTCTGCGCCGAGGCGCGGAAAGTGCTCCAGCGGGAGCGGCCGGGCGCGCTCCTGGGTATCTTCTCCGTGCCCTGGAACGAAGAAAACTACGACGGGGCCATCCGCCGAGTTATCGGCCAGGACTTCGCCGCGCTCGCCGAGCACGTCGATGTCTTCAGCCCCATGGCCTACCACAAGATGTGTGGCTGGTCCGTGGACTGGATTCACGAGCACGTTGCCTACCTGGACCGGGTGACGGGCGGAAAGACAGTCTGGCCCATCGTCCAGGCGGTGGACCACCCGGAGGCAATGTCGGCCGACGAACTGGGCCGGGCGGTCACAGCCGGTCTCAAGTCCCCCTCCGACGGGGTTATGGTATTCACGCTGAAGGAACTGCTTGAGAAGCCGGAAAAGTTCGAATGCACCCGCCGGGCGTTCCACTCAGCCGGCTCGGCCGGGCGATAGAGAGCAGGTGCGGGGAGGGCGAGGTGATGCGTACGTTCCGCTTTCTGCGAGTATGGCTGCCGGTCTTGCTGCTGACGGTGGGAGCGCGGAGCGCCTTGGGGCAGGAGGGCAAGCGGGTTCGGCCGCCCGCCCGGGCCGGGCAGTGGTACGAAGGCCGCCAATCGGCCCTGGCCGCGCAGGTGGACAGGCTCCTGGAGCGGGCCCCGACGAAGGAGGTCTCCGGGCGCCTGGTGGCCCTCATCGCACCCCACGCCGGCTACACCTTTTCCGGTCTGCCCGCTGCTGCGGGCTTCAAACTCCTGCGGGGAACGACCTACACGCGCATCATCCTTCTGGGTGTCCCCCACACTGCTCGCTTGACGGGCTGTTCGCTCCCCGACTACACCCATTACCGGACCCCGCTGGGTGATGTGCCTCTGGACTTGGAGACCTGCAAGACGCTCCTGGGGTCGCCTCCCTTCCGCCAAATCACCCGGGCCCACGTCCGCGAGCACAGCATCGAAGCCGAACTTCCCTTCCTTCAGCGGACGCTCAGCGATTTCAGCATCGTGCCCATCCTGGTGGGTGAGATGACCGACGCCGACCGCACGAAGGCTGCGGAGGCGCTCAGGAGCCTGCTCGACGATAGTACGCTCATCGTCGTCAGTTCCGACTTCACCCATTACGGAGCCAGGTTCGGCTACCAGCCCTTCCGCACCCAGATCAAAGACAACCTGGACAAACTGGACCACGGCGCCGTCGAGCATATCCTCAAACTGGATCCTGCCGGCTTCACCGACTACGTCAATCGGACGGGAGCCACCATCTGTGGGCGAAAGGGCATCGCCCTGCTCCTGGAGGTCCTTAAGCCCCTTGGCGACGTCGCCGCCACCGAACTGGCTTACACCACCAGCGGACACCTCACCGGCGACTGGTCCCGCTGCGTCAGTTACTGCACCATCGCCTTCACCCGTGGCCGGGCCGAGGAATCGGCCCCCGGGTCGGAGAAGGCCGAGCAACCCCCTCGGGCCGAGGCCGCCATCACAGAGACGATGGTCCAGGACGGATTAGCCCCCTCCGAGGCGGCGCCACCCGCCGAGGGCCCTAAACCCGAACTGACCGGCCCCGAGTTCCTCTCCTCCGACGAGCAGCAGACGTGCCTGGAACTGGCCCGCCAAAGTCTGGAGCATTACTTCAGGACGGGGACGCTCCTGGAGGTGGACGGGTCCAAGGTCTCGGCCAACCTCCGGGAGCATCATGGCTGCTTCGTTACCCTCAAGAAGCAGGGCCAGTTGCGGGGCTGTATCGGCCGGATCGTGGGCGACACACCCCTCTACCGCACCATCATCGAGTATGCGGTGCACGCAGCGCTGAGGGATCCCCGTTTCCACCCCGTCACCCGGAGCGAACTGCCCGACCTCCACATCGAGATTTCGGTGATGACCCCGCTCGAGCGGGTGACCGACGTCAGCGACATCCAGGTGGGCCGGGACGGACTCCTCATCAAGGTGGGCTCGAACCAGGGGCTGCTCCTTCCGCAGGTGGCCACGGAGTATGGCTGGGACCGCAACACCTTCCTGGCTCAGACCTGCCGAAAAGCCGGCCTGCCTCTGGATGCCTGGAAGAGCCCCCCAACGCAGATCTATCGCTTCAGCGCCCAGGTCTTCGGGGAGGAGGAATAGGTGATAAGCGGGCGAAGCAGTGGGCCAGCGTCGGTGTTGGTGGCCCTGGCGTTGCTTTTAGCATCCGGGCTAAGCACCCCGAAGTTGCTCTTGGTCGCGGAGGGGGAGCTAGCCGGTGGGGAGAAGTCCAGTCAAGGCTCAGGAAGGGACAAGGACATGCAGAGCAAGGCTGGATACCGAGAGTTGGCGCGGAAGATGCTGGGCAGCCCCGAGATTTGGCTGAAGTGGCTCGACGAGCAGGACAGCATCCCAGCACAGGAAGCTAGCCAGGCCCGCGGGCTCAATCCCAGACGCTCCGCCGAACTGGCCGCTTGCGCCGCCGCACTGGTCAAAGCGGGCCACCCGGAGTGGCGGGAGGTTGCTGTCCGCGCCCTGGAAACATGCGCCCGCACGGGCGTGGCACCGACAGCGGAGCTGGTCCGGGACTTGACGAAAGGCTCCGAGCACGGCATGGACCCCTTCCTGATGCTGTTTTACAGTCAGGGCTCGCTCGACCTGGGGGAGGGAGCGCCCCCAGCCGCTCGTGAGGCCATGGCGGCGGCGTTGGAGGTCATAGTCTCCCGCTTTCCCGCTCAGGAGAACCACAACCGCACAGCGATGACCGTGGCCGCTCTGGCCGTGGGCGGCCGAGCGCTCCGGGGTGAACTGGGCAAGCGGGCGCTCGAGACAGCCCGCAGTTGGCTCCAGGAAGCCGCCGTCTTCCCCTCGCAGGAGGATGCATCGGGGTACAACACGTGGTCCTGGACGGGCCTGGCGGGGGCCGCCCAGGCGGCCCACCTCCCGGAGTTTCTCAAGGGTCCCGTCTGGCTCGCGTATATGAAAGAGTCGCGGGAGATGGTGAGCCCCGCCGGGCTCTATCCACATTGGGGCGATGCAGGCGGTCCGGGCTGGGGCTGGGCAGGGACCGTCGCTCTGCTGGAACTGGCCTCGGCGACGACGGGCGACGGGAGCTACCGGGCCGCCGCCAGCCGCCTCCTTGGCCACTATGCAGCGGGCATGGACAGGCGGCCGACAGTCTCGAAGGTGAAAGACGCGCAGACGCACCTGCCCTGGTTTCTGCTCCGCGCGGCGGAGTGGTGCGATGAGAGCGTCACGCCCTCTGAATACAAACCCGTCCCACGGGTTGCCGATACGGGCGCCCACCTCGTCCTGACCGGGCCCGCAGATGAGCCACTGTTTGCGGTCGTGAGTAAGAGCGGCACCCGCTACCACGGTCACTTCGACCCCCTGGGGATCACCTTTCTGGCCAAAGGAAAGACCATACTCCTGAGGGACTCGACCTATGGTGGCCGGGCAGCTGTGTTTCACAACATCCCCATTGCGCTGCCGGGCCGCCACCGGGATTTCCCTGGTATGTTCATGAAGTTCCTTGAGGATCAGGAAGTCGCCCGCTACGCGCGCGACGCGCTCACACCCATAGTCTTTGGCGGAGAGCGCCCCGGCGCCTGCCTCGAGGTGCGCACCTACACTCAGTGGCACCACCAACTCCTGAGCCAGGGCATGGTGGCCGACACCGTGCGCGCCCTGCGCCTCTTGGACGAGCGTGCCATGCTCGTCGCTGACCGCTTCTCGGCCCTCCAGCCTGCGACCTGCGCCAGCCTCTTCTACGCTGAGGAACTGCTGGAAGAGGGCGAGGCGAACGGACTCCGCTACTACCGTGTCCGTACGGACCGCACAGCCAGAGAGGCCCAGGGCTACGACCTGCTGCTGCTCTTTCAGCCCGAGGAAGACGCGTGGTGCGGGAGTTTTACCATGCCCGAGTTCCCACCCGGGCCGAGCCAGCAGGGCGCCGAGCCCCGGGGCTCGGACCGGCTGATAGTTTACCAGGCCTGTCTCCACGAGCCGGGCTGGCCGCGTGGCATCTCTCATTATGAGAAGATGGGTTGGCCCGAATGGGACTTCTCACCAAGCCGGGGATACGCTTACATCCGTCAGCCCCGCCACCTGGCGACGCTTCTGGTGGCCGTGGGCAAGGATGAACCGACTCAGCCCTACCTCGAGCAGTATAAGTCGCTCCTTGACCGGGAAACCTGGCTCCGCCTCCTCGCCGAGCCTGAGTAGGGTCAGGCCCCGCGCCGCTGCCTATCGGGTTTGTCTCTCGTCGGCTTGGAGTTTGAGGTGCTTGAGGAACTTCATGACGTCGTTTTCGCCCCGCCCGAAGTAGTCGTGCAGGCTTTCATACTCCCGGTAGAGTCGGTCGTAGACAGCCTCTGCTTCGGGATTAGGCTGGTAGGCGTCGGGTTTGAGTGAAGCCATGTGCTGAGCTGCTTCGGTGGCGTCATCGTAGCCCCCACCTGCTTTACCCGCAGCCAGTGCTCCGAGCATGGCCGCTCCCAGCGCGGCGGTCTGAGATGAGGCGGCGATGCGGATGGGTCGGCCGGTCACGTCGGCGAAGATCTGCATGACCAGCGGATTGCGTTCGGGAAGTCCCCCACAGGCATACAGTTCCTCGACTGCCACACCTGAAGCGACGTAGGTCTCGATGATCTTGCGGGTGCCGAAGGCCGTGGCTTCGATGAGGGCCCGGTAGATTTCCGCGGGCCGGGTGCTGAGCGTGAAGCCCACGAGCAGTCCGGTCAGGTCGGCATCGACTAAGATGCTCCGGTTGCCGTTCCACCAGTCGAGCGCCAGCAGCCCACTTCCCCCGGGGCCGAGTTTTTCCGCATGCTCGGTCAGCAACTCGTGCACGCTAATGCCCCGCGACTCCGCTTCCTTGACCACGTAGTCCGGTACGCCATGCTCCACGTACCAGGCGTAGATGTCACCCCCGGCCACCTGACCGGCCTCGTAGGCGAAGTAGCCGGGGAGGATGCCATCTTCCACCACCCCGCAGACCCCCTCCACGAAGTGGGCAGCGTCGGCGAGGACCAGGTGGCAGAAGGAGGTGCCCATGATGATGACCATCTTGCCCGGTATGGTGACGGTGGTGGCGGGGACGGCGGCGTGGGCGTCGATGGTGGCGGCTCCCACGGGAATCCCCGGGCGGAGGTTCATCTTGGCAGCCCACTGCTCCCTCAGTTCGCCCACACGGGTGCCCGGGGCGACGATGTGCTCGGAGAGTTTGTCGGAGACGACGTTTTCAAAACGCGGGTCCAGTTCACGGAAGAAGTCGGCCGACGGGTAGCCCGTAGCCTTCTCCCAGAGGGCCTTGTAGCCGGCGGCGCAGGCGTTTCGCGCTTCGACGCCCGTGAGTTGGAGCACAACCCAGTCACCGCCTTCGATGTAGCGGTCCGCAGCCTCATAGACGGCCGGCGACTGCTGGAGCACCTGAAGCAGTTTGGCGAAGAGCCACTCGGAGGAGGTCTTGCCGCCATGGCGCCGGAGGAAGGCTTCGCCACGTCGGCGGGCCGTCTCGTTGATGAGGTCGGCCTGGGGCTGGGAGGCGTGGTGCTTCCACAGTTTGGCCCAGGCGTTGGGGTCGGCACGAAACTCATCTTTCAGGCACAGGGGCTGTCCCTGTTCGTCTATGGGGAGCACGGTGCAACACGTGAAGTCGATGCCGATGCCCACCACCTCATCGGCGCCGACGTTCGCCCGGGCCAGGGCTTCGGGGACGCAGTTGCTCAGTGCCTCCAGCCAGTCGCCGGGATGTTGGAGGGCCCAGTCCACGGCCAGGGTCACGTCGGTTTCGGGAAGTTGCTCGTCGATGACGCCATGAGGGTATTCGAAGACCGCGGTTCCCAGTTCGCTTCCGTCCTGGACGTCGACCACCAGGGCCCGTGCGCTCTCGGTTCCGAAGTCGATGCCCAACGCCACCCGTCCTTTGCTCATCGTCGCGGTGCTCCTCCTGGGGGTTCCATTTTCTCAGGCCGCCTTATGGTACCGGGACGGTTCCTTGCCGCCAAGCCAGAAGCCCACCTTCGCACTGGCATTTGTTGACGCTCAGGGAGGTCTCGGTTAGCATTACGAGATCAACGTCAATGGGAAGCTCATTTTCCCAGGAGTCGAAACAGCAATGACGGATGAGATTGCCCGGCACAGCAAGGAGCGGTGGGAGGAGTTGGCCAAGGCCAAGGTGAGATTCTCTCGACCGGCGCTCGATCTGGACGAAGCGTCGGCCCGGGCCCTGGTCGACCCCGAAGGCATCATGGGGGACGTCACGGGCAAGAACGTGCTCTGCCTGGCTGGCGGAGGTGGGCAGCAGTCCGCGGCCTTGGCGCTGCTGGGCGCGCGGGTCGCAGTGCTCGACCTTTCTGAGACGCAACTGCGAAGAGACCAGCAAGCGGCGAAGCACTATGGCCTCGAGGTGACGACGGTGCAGGGTGACATGCGTGACCTCTCCTGCTTTGCCGATGACTCTTTCGACGTCGTCTGGCACGCTCACAGTCTGAACTCTGTCCCGGACACGAATCCTGTCTTTGACGAAGTGGCGCGGGTCATCCGCACAGACGGGCGGTATCGACTGGAGTGCATCAATCCCTTCGTCCACGGGTTTCTGGGAGGGAACTGGCAGCGCACTTGGAACGGAGAGGGGTACCGGGTGAGTACCCCCTACGTCGACGGCGCTGAGATGGTTTCGGAGGACCCGTACTGGGATTGGGAGGATGAGAGGGGCGGGCGTCGCCGGGTCAAAGGCCCGCGCGAATGGCGTCATTCCCTGGGCACCATCGCGAACGGGCTCATCGGGCGGGGGTTCGTGATCCTAGGCGCCTGGGAATGGGGTGACGGAGACCCGGAAGCAGAACCGGGCTCCTGGGCGCACTTCCAGACCATCTTTCCCCCCTGGCTCACTTTCTGGGCCGCCTACCGACCGGGCCTGATTCAGGACGTCCGCCGGTCCCGTTGAGGCGCGCGCTTGTGCCCATTCGGGCGGCGTCCTTGACAGTGTTTGGGTGCTCATCTACCATTCCTCTGGGTTTGAGCCGCCTGCGCCCGGGATGAACGGAAGGGCATGTCCGCCCGAAAGAAACCGAAGCGAGACACCGCCGGAGGGCGAGCCGAGAAAGCACGGTCGGGTGCGCTGGCTGCGCTTCTGGAGGAAGGTCGTCTGGAGGAAGCAGCGCGGGTCTGCCAGGATTCGCTTGCCCGTCTAAGTGAGGAATCGGCAGACGCCCAGCAACGCCATCGGCTGCACCACAACCTGGCGGTGGTGCGCTACCGGCTGGGTCAGTTCGACGAGGCCCGGGACCACCTGAGACGGGCCCTGGCCGTGAACGAGGACGTGGCCGAGAGTCATTTCCTCCGGGGGCTGATGCTGTCAGCGCGCGGCGAGTCAGCAGACGCGGCCGCGGCTTTCAGCCGGGCGCTCACGGTCAGGCCGGCCTGGCCCCAAGCCCTGATCCATCGCGGGGCGGTCTACTTCTCCCTGGGAGACTACGCCCGGGCGCGGGAGGACTTCCACGCCGCCCGGGAGTTCCTGCCCGAGAACCCCACCGTGCTCTACGACCTGGCCCTGGCCGACGTCATGCTGGGTCGCTGGGAAGAGGCCCAGGGGCTGTTCCGGGCCCTGTCCATGCTGGACGCCGAGAACGCCCCCAGTTACAGTGAACTCCTGGCCCAGACCTACCGGGCCCAGACTGAGGATGAACTCTACGGCCAGGCCCACCGTCTCAAGAACATGATGGGGATGGTGGGCGACCGTCTGCGCCTCTTCCGCGAGGACGCCAACAACCTCCTCGACCCCACACTGCGCAGCAACTTAGGACAACTCTGCACCCAGTACGACCTCATCTACCACGACCTGACCGCCTTTCTCGGGGCCGTCCGTCGGGAGCCGCTGGAGTTGGAAGTGGTGGACGTTCACCAACTGCTGGACGGAGCCCTGGTGGCGGCGCTGTCGGCGGCCCGCCAGGCGCCCACCCCCGAGCAGAGCCGAAAGGTGGAGGCGCTGAAGGACTATGCCTCAGACCTCCCGGAGGTGGTCTGTGACCCCCAGTTGATCCGCGAGGCCTTCCTCAACCTCATCCTCAACGCCCTGGAGGCGATGGAGAACGACGGCGTGCTTTCCATCACTACCGGCCGAGCGGGGGAGGAGTTCGTGTACGTAATCTTCGTGGATACCGGGCCGGGCCTAGCGCCCGAGGACGTCGAGCGCATCTTCCACCTGGGCTATTCCACCAAGTCCTTCGGCAGTGGCATCGGTCTGAGCCAGGTGCGCCGGGCGCTGGCCGTTCACGGGGGCCACGTGGAGGTGACGGCCGGCGGGCCGGGGGCCACCTTCACCGTGTACCTGGCCTGCCGACCCCGGCTGGAGCCCTCGCTCGAGGACCTCAGCCCCAAGGCCCGACTGCCCGAGGATGCCCGGGAACTAATCATCGGACCGACAGGAGAGGGAGAGTTGCTTCTCTGAGTGCCTGAGTCGAGGGACTCGGCCGTTGGTCTGATTGGTGGGCGAGGGAGACGCAGCATGGTCAGGAAGTCATCTCCTGCGGACGGCGCCGGCGGCGGGGGTGGTCTGATCCTCGTGGTGGACGACCAGCCCGAGGTCTGCACCTTCCTGAGTTCGGTGCTGGGCGAGAAGGGCTTCAGTGTGCTCACCGCGCACACGCCCGAGCAGGCCCTGGCGGTTTTCCGCAACCGGCATGAGGGTCTGGGGCTGGTTCTTCTGGACCTGTCCCTTACGGCCGGTCGGACGGACGGCTTGGACGTGCTCCGCCAGATGAAAGCCATCGACCCCGGGGTGCCGGCCATCATTCTCACCGGCAAAGGGACCATCCGCCGAGCCGTCGAGGCCATCAAGTTGGGCGCGGCCGACTTCCTGGAAAAGGACCTCTACCTGGCCGAGCACCTGGAGGTGAGTGTGGAGAAGGTCCGCCGACTGGTGGCCGTGGTGGAAGAGAACCGGCAACTCCGTCAGCAGCGTGACCGGCTTCGCCGACGAGCCGTCGCCTACGACCAGGCCCTGCGCCGACGCTACGCACTCGTGGGGGAGAGCCGGGCGCTCAAGGGGGTGCTGGAGCACGTGGAGGCCGTCGCCGCGGTGCCTCGACCGGTGCTCATCCGGGGTGAGCGGGGGACGGGCAAGGAACTGGTCGCCGCCCAGATTCACTTCCGAAGCCCACGTGCCGAAGGCCCCTTCATCACCGTCAACTGCGCCGCCTTCAGTGGCGGGCTGCTGGAGAGTGAGATGTTCGGCCACGAGAAGGGCGCCTTCACGGGAGCCGACGCCCGCCGACTGGGACGGTTCGAGTTGGCCGACGGTGGCACCCTGTTCTTCGACGAGGTCGGGAACATGCCGCTGGAGTTCCAGCAGAAGGTGCTGCGGACGGTCGAGTACCAGGAGTTCGAGCGAGTGGGGGGAAGCGAAACCGTGCGCGTCGATGTACGCGTGGTGGCCGCCACCAACACCGACCTGGAGCGACTGATGCGCGAGGGACGTTTCCGCCGCGACCTCTACGATCGGCTCACCTTCGCCGAGATCGTGGTGCCACCGCTGCGCGAACGGATCGAGGACGTCACCCTCCTGGTGGAGCACTTTCAGGAGCAACTCATCACCGAGGTGCCCGGGCTCTCACCCAAGGTCTTTTCCGAGGCGGCCCTGGAGCAACTGCGCCGATATCCCTGGCCAGGCAACGTCCGGGAACTGCGTAACGTGGTCGAGCGCACCATCTCCTCGGTCGAGGCCGACACCATCGAGCCCCATCACCTCCGGCTGGAGGAGCGCGCTGAGCCACCCGAGGCCGGGAACTTTCACCAGCGCGTGGAGGCCTACCAGCGGAGGTTGCTGCGCAAGGCGCTACGCGAAAGCCGCTACCACCAGCGCCAGGCAGCAGAACTCCTGGGCATGAGCTACCACCAGTTTCGCCATTACTACCGCAAGTTCCGCTTTGCCGAGCAGTTGGAGAAAGGGCCGGACGATGCTCCAGGGGACCTTTAGCATAACGGCCCGCTGCCCGCGGTCGGGGCAGTTTGGGGTGGCGGTGGCATCGAAGTACCTGGCCGTGGGCGCGGCGGTGCCTTTCGTCCGGGCGGGGGTGGGCGCGGTGGCGACGCAGGCCCGCGGGAACCCCCTCTTCGGACCAGAGGGCCTCGACCTTATGGCTCAGGGGGTTCCGCCGGAGACCATCGTCGAGCGCTTCGGCGCCAAGGACACGGACTGGGAACACCGTCAAGTCCACATGATCGATGCCCGGGGACGCTCAGCCTGTCACACCGGGGCCGAGACCGTCGACTGGGCGGGTCACCGCACCGGCGACGACTGCACCGTCGCCGGCAACATCCTCACCGGCCCTGAAGTCCTCGACGCCATGCGCGAACCCTTCGCGGCCAATCCTGAGGAACCACTGGCCAAGCGACTGTTGGCTGCCCTCCTGGCTGGTGACCAAGTTGGTGGGGACCGGAGAGGCAAGCAGTCCGCGGCCCTGGTGGTCGTCCATACGGAACCTTACCCCGTAGTCAACATCCGCGTGGACGACCACCCGGAAGCGACGGTCGAACTTCAGCGCATCTTCGACCTCTTCCAGGGCGCGTTCCCCAAGAGCGTCCGGTGAGACCGGAGCACCAAGGCTGATCCATCCCCGGTTTCGCGGCTACTTGGGTGGCACACCTTGAGCTTGCTCAAGGTGTGGGCGAAGCCCCGGAAATCGC
>CBDVDV010000117.1:0-11699 GCA_965372835.1 uncultured bacterium
CATCTTCGAGGACGACGTGGGCAGGATGAACCGTTCGGTCGCAGAGATCGGAGGCGAGGTGCTGGTGGTGCCGCAGTTCACGCTGCTGGCCGATTGTCGTAAGGGCCGCCGACCGTCCTTCACCGCCGCGGCTGCGCCTGAGGAGGCGGAGGCCCTGTACCAGGTCTTCGTCGAAGAACTGCGGGGGAAGGCGCTCCCCGTGGCCACGGGTCGGTTTCAGGCCCATATGCAGGTCTCGCTCACCAACGACGGGCCGGTGACCATCCTGCTTGACTCCCGCCGCTCTTTCTGAAACGAGTCCGAAGGAAAGGCTGCTCAGAGTGGCCAAGGTCTACGTCGGTACCGCGGGCTGGTCCTACAAGGACTGGGAGGGCGTCGTTTACCCGTCGGCCAAGCCCAAGGGCTTCTCGCCGCTCCGCTACCTCGCCGACTACTTCGACGCCGTCGAGGTCAACAGCACGTTCTACCGTCCCCCCGCTCCGCGGATGGCGCAAGGGTGGCTGCGCCAGACCAGCCACCGCGAGGGTTTCCGCTTCACCCTCAAACTCTGGCAGCGCTTCACCCACCAGCGTGAGGAGCCCTGGACCCCAGGCGATGTGGACACCTTCCGGCAAGGCGTCGACCCTTTGGCTGAGGCCGGTCGGTTGGGCGGCCTCCTGCTTCAGTTCCCCTGGTCCTTCCGCGACACGCCCGAGAACCGGGATTGGCTGACGCAACTGGCCCGGGAGTTCGCCGATTACCCTCTCTTCGTCGAGGTGCGTCACGGCTCCTGGGGTCGGCCTGAGGGGTATGAGTTCTTTGGGGAGTTGGGTCTGAATGTCTGCAACATCGATCAGCCCATCTTCGGCAAGTCGATCAAGCCGTCGGCTGTGCTCACCGGTCGGCAGGGCTACGTCAGGCTCCACGGCCGCAACTACCAGGCCTGGTTCGCTGAGCCGAAGCCGGGCCAGAGCGACCAGGAACGCCGCAATGAGCGCTATAACTACCTCTACTCAGACTCCGAACTCGACGAGTGGGTCGAACGGGTCCACGAACTGATGCGCCAGGCCGACACCGTCTACGTCTTCACCAACAACCACTATCGGGGTCAGGCCCCGGCCAACGCACTGCAACTGCGGGCCAAACTCTCCGGCCACGCGGTGCCCGTGCCGCCGCCGATGTTGGAGGCCTTCCCCTTCCTCCGTGACCTCGCCGCCTCGCCCTCCGGCCGGGGCCCCCACGCCGAGCAGCGGAGCCTGTTTTGACGTGGTCCAGACAGTTAGGGGGGCCGCAGCGAAACTCCATTGCATTTGCTCGGGGCATCGGCTACTTTTCGGCCTCGCAGCGGCGGGTGGGCTGAGGCGATCGCTCCCGCACCCGTGGGTAAGCGAGCAGAGAGGAGCAATCTGTGGTGGAAGTCTGGATTACCTTCGCCTGTGAGGACTTCGTCAACCCGGAAACCGACGAGGTCTATCGCCGGCTGGCCCAGATGCTCGTGACCAACGACCTGGTGGGTGAGTTCTTCATCTCCGGGGCCAAGGCCCTGGCCATCCATCAGCGCCGGCCTGACGTGGTGGAGTGTCTCAACGGCACCGGCATGGTCATCGGCTATCAGGGCAACGGCCATTCCATCCACCCGGTCATCGTCGAGTACTCTCACGAGAGGGGCTGGCAAGACGGCGTGGAGGAGGCCCGTCGGCGGGAGACCGAGTACCTGGGGCTCGATGGCAGCCTCGACCCGGGCCGTGACGGGGGCATCGAGGTGGTCACCGAGGTCTTCGGCCGACGGCCGATAAGTTGTCGGGCTCCCGGCCACGGGTGGTCGCCTCAATTCCTCTGGGCCCTAAGTGAGTTAGGGGTTTCGGTCTTCCACACCATCTACGATCTGGGTGAGTACACCGGGTTCTCGACCAACTCCTACCTGGGCGCCTTTCACGCTCCCCCCGGCAGTCGAAACCGCCTCAGTCTGGAAGAATGGATGGACGACGGCGATGCCGACCGCTTCATCCGTGACTTCGAGGCCCTGGCGGCCGAGTACCCGTACCGGGGGCAGAAGATCATCTTTGTGAGTTTTCATCCCTGCAAGTTGACGAGCGACGTTTTCTGGGACGGCCTCAACTACGCCGGCGGCCGGAACCCGGTGCCGCCCGATGCCCTGGTGCCGTCGCCTCCACTGACTGAGCAGGTCGCTGCTCGGCGGTGGCGGACCGTGGAGGCCATCTTCACCTTCCTGGGCTCTCGAAGTGACGTCGAGAACATCGTCCCGCAGAGCCTGGCCGACCGCTACGCGCCCACCACCCAGCTGCTTGGCCGGGACGAACTGGTTCGGCTGGCCATGGTGCTGGTGTCCGAGGAACGCCTGCTCCTGCCCGACTATGTCCTTGTTGACGACCGGGTATACTCGGTGGCCGAGGCCTTCGACCTGCTGCGGGGGGCCCTCAGCGAGTACCGCCGGACCGGTGCCCTTCCCACCGAGGTGACTACCGAGATACGCCTGGGGCCGACTGACGGGACACTCCAACCCAGCGGGAACCAGTCGTCGGTCCCGCTGGACTGGGTGGTGCAGGCAGCGGACCACCTGAGCCCGGGCGTGGTGCCGCCGGCGGTGGGGGAGGGCCTGTTGCCCTCCCAGTTCCTCTTCTTGATGGCTGACGCGGTGGTGGCCCTCGCCGAGCGTCGTCGGCTGGGGACGGTGCCGCCGCCGCCGACGGCCAATTTCTCCGCCATCGGTCAGCGGTTTTGGGCCAACTGGCCCCGGAAGACACTTGCGTGGTCGATCCACGATCCGACCATGGACCTGGGGCCGGTCAACCGGTTAGCCACGCTTCAGTTCTGGACCTACAAGCCTGCTGGGTTCCCTTGGTAGAGAGATGGGAGCAACGGTGACCCCCGTGAACCCCAACGTGCGCTACGAACTGATGTACCCAAAGGAGTTCACCGAGGCTGTCGCCCGGTGTCCCGTGGCCTACGTACCGCTGGGGCTCCTGGAGTGGCACGGCGAGCACCTGCCCTTGGGCACCGACGGCTTGAAGAGCCACGCCCTGTGCGTGGCCGTGGCCCACGCCGCCGGCGGTGGAGTGGTGCTGCCGCCGTTTTACGTGGGCCGGCCGGGCTTCACCAGTTTTCCCGGCACCATGACCTTCCGCCACGACGTGGTCTCACGAATGCTCGTGGGCTGCTTTGAGGAACTGGAAAAGATGGGCTTTCGCCTCATCGTGGTCCTGGCCGGTCACTACGGGCGCCCGCAGCAGGAGACCATTGCCGAGGCTGTGGCCACCTTCTCCCAGCGAAGCGACGTCAAGGTGCTGGCCCTGTGCGAGAGCGAGGCAGTGGAGCACCTGGGCTATCGGGGTGACCATGGCGGCCCCTGGGAGACCTCCATGACGCTGGCCCTCCTCCCTGAAGTGGTCCGCTTGGAGGCCTTCCGACCAGGCAAGCAGGACATCTCTGAGTACCAGGTCACGCCCCGGCCTGACCGGTACGACTTTGAGTTGGGTGGCTTCGAGTTCGCCTGGCGCCAGGACCTGCGCGAGACCGTCACCCCTGAAGACGCCCATCGCAAACTGGAGGATGTGGTGCGGGAACTGGCTCGGCGGGTGCGTGAGTTGCTGGAGACGGTGGACGGCCAGCAGGGCCCCTGAAACGGGAGGCCGTGGCGGTGGCTCGTGTCGGTGAACCACTCAAGACCCGCACCGGGCGACTGTACGTCGAGCGTTTGGAGAGTGTGCCGGCAGTGTCGGCGCTCTTCGACGTAATCGCCACTGAGCCGGGCGCTTTTCTCCTGGAAAGTGGTCCGCCAACCCACCGCTTTTCCCGCTGGAGTTTCCTGGGGGCCCGACCCCGGAAGGTGCTCTCGGCCCGGGGTGCGGATATCACGGTGACGCAAGGCCGACGCCGGAGCCGCTCTTCAGCCAGCCCCTTCCGGGCTCTACGTGCGGCGCTGGGGGAGGAACCCTTGCCCGTCGTTCCTGAGGAAGTCCGGGAGTTGGGCATTCCCTTTCTCGCTGGCGCGGTGGGCTTCCTGGGCTACGACCTCTGCCACTTCGTGGAGCGCCTGCCTCGGACGGTGCCGGCGGACATCCCACTGCCCGACCTGTACTTCGCCTTTTACGATGCGGTGCTGGCTCTGGACCACGAAGGGGAAGCGCTCTATTCGGTGGTCCGCGACCGGGAGCCGGGCGCGCACCCGTCGGCCGGAGCCCGGGCGTACCTTCGCTGGCTCGGCGACCTGGTCCGTCGTGCCCAGGCTGCGCCCCGTGAGCCGCCGGCCCCGGGGGCGGTCCTGGCCGGAGCCCTTCAGAGCAACTTTACCTCCGCCCAGTACCTGCGGGCCGTGGCCCGGACCATCGACTATATCGGGGCCGGTGACATCTTCCAGGTCAACCTATCTCAGAGGTTCGAGGGTCGGCTGACGGCAAGCCCCGCCGACCTCTACCGACGACTGCACGCGGCCAACCCCGCTCCCTTCGCCGCCTACCTCGCCGGGGAGAACTGGACGGTGGTCGGCTCCAGCCCGGAGCGCTTCCTGCGCGTCCGTGACGGACGGGTCGAGACCTGTCCCATCAAGGGCACGCGTCCCCGCAGCGCTGACCCCGCCACGGACTCCCGGCTTCGCGAGGAACTGCTGGCCAGCGCAAAGGACAACGCCGAACTCACCATGATCGTGGACCTGGAGCGGAACGACTTGGGGAGGGTGTGTGAGTACGGGTCGGTGGTGGTGAGCGAACCCCGGGTCTTGGAGGTCCACCCCACCGTGTACCACCTGGTGGCGACGGTGGAAGGGCGGCTGGCTCCGGGACGCGACCTGGTGAATCTCCTTCGCGCCACCTTCCCGGGTGGCTCGATCACCGGCGCGCCCAAGGTCCGGGCCATGGAGATCATCGACGAACTGGAGCCCACGGCCCGCAACCTCTACACCGGCGCCCTGGGCTACATCGGCTGTGACGGGTCAATGGACCTGAGCATCGTCATCCGCACCTTTCTCGTCGCCGGCGACCACTTCTGGTTCCAGGTCGGTGGAGGCATCGTCGCCGACAGCCTCCCCGAGGCCGAGTACCAGGAAACCTTGGACAAGGGTCGGGCCCTGGTGGGCGCGCTCTCCTGCCCCTACCCACACCCACAAAGTGAGGGACCCTCTTGACAGAACTGCCCTCTGTGGCCTATGGTGTCCCTGTCTAAGAGAGGTCGTCTGAAGCGCTGAGGAGGGTGAGCTGTGGCTGAGGCAGGTGGTGCAAAGGCGCAGTGGGAGTACCGTATCCTGACTGACCGTGGCCGCATGGGTCGGGTGACGGCGGCCGAGCTGGACGAAGCCGGCGAGCAAAGGTGGGAACTGGTGGCTGTTCTCCGTGATCCCGTCGCCACCGAACCCCAGGTCAACTATTACTTCAAGCGCCTGAAGGGCTAAGGGGAGCGCTCTGCCGTCGAGAAGGGAGGGCGCGCGGTGAGCACCGGTGTCCTCTGGGTAAATGGACAGTACCTGGAGCGGAGTCAGCCGGCGGTGCGCGGCGACGACCGGGGGCTGCTCTACGGCGACGGCTTTTTTGACACCCTTCGCGTTTACGGCGGCGTGCCCTTTCGTCTTGCCCAGCACCTTGAGCGGCTCGGTCGCTCCTGCAAGCACTTCGGCATCGACGTCACGCTTAGCCTGGAAGACACCCGGGAGGTCCTGGCTGAGTTGCTCGCTCGGAACGACCTTACCGATGCCTACGCCCGCATCTCGGTGACCCGGGGGGGTCACACCGGGCAGTTGGGGTTGCCCGCCTCCTGGGCGCCCACCGTCTTGATTGAGGTGCGGCCGCTGGTCGTTCCTCCCATCGAGCGGTACCAGCAGGGCCTTCGCCTTCACGTGTCGTCGGTCCGTCTGGACCGATCCCACCCGTTAGCCGGGCACAAGTCGCTGAACTACATGTCTTTTCTGCTGGCTCGGGAAGAGGCCCGGCGGGAGGGCGCCGACGAAGCCCTCCTGTTAGATATCAGCGGGCAGGTTGTGGAGGCGTCGACCAGCAACGTCTTCTGCGTGCGCGGTGGCGACGTGCACACACCGACGTTGGAGTCGGGCGTCCTGCCCGGCATCACCCGCCAGGCGGTTCTTGAGCTGTGTCGCGCCGAACGCATCCCCTGCGGTGAGGTCCCTCTCACTTTGACCGAGATAGTCAAGAGTGACGAGGTGTTTCTCACCAACTCGCTGGTGGAAATCATCCCGGTGGCGGCGCTGGAAAAGCACGTATTTGCCGACCCCATACCCGGTCCTCTCACGCACACCCTTCAGGACCTGTATCACCAACTCGTCCAACGAGAGACTGTAGGGCAGTGGTAAACCTCCGGCCCTCGTTCCTCGCGGCGCCTTGACGGCGCTCCGCCGACGCGGTAGCATAAGGGCGAAAAAGAAAGGGCTCATCCGCCCTCGACGACGGGAAGAGGTGATTCCAGTGAATCCCGCCACGCCCGCGCTCAAGGAGCAGGCCCGGCTCCTCCTCCTGGCTCACGAACTGAGCAACGCCAGCCTCCTCTGGGTGTTGGAGCACGAGCAGGTGGAGGACATCCTGCTGGACGACGATGGCACGCCGGGCGCCGTCGCTCTCCTGGCCCGGCCGCGCGCCGGTGAGTGGCAGAAGCCCATATTTCCCGAGTTGCGTCGGCTCTGGCTGGAGGCCCGGGACCCCCACGCCGCGAAGGCCGTGTTGGGTCGGCTGCCTGAGGACGAAACCGTGTACGTGCGCATCCACCGGGCCTGGCTGGGCGAAGTGATGGCTGAGCGCTATCGCTTCGATGCGGGCTTTGAACTGGTGTACTTCCGGGGCGACGTCGCGGGCTTCCGACCACGGAGCGACCTTGAGGTGGTCTTCGAGGAGACCCCGGCCCCCGAGGTGCTGGCCCTCTTACCGGGAAGCGGTCGCACGGCCCAGTCGGCCCAGGGGCTGGTCGAACGCTGTGGCGGAGCGTACGTGGCCAGGTTGGCCGGGACTCCCGTCGGCGTCTGCTGTGTGAACGCGAAGACGGAGCACGTGTCGGAGATTCTCAGTGTCTACGTCAAGGAGGAAGTTCGTCGGCAGGGGGTGGGGCAGTCGTTGGTGAGCGCGGCGACCGAAGCCATTCGGGCCCGGCGGCGCATCCCCACCTACTGCACTCGCGATGACAACCTCCCGAGCCACTCTCTTGTGCGGTCCCTTGGCTTTGAGGAATATCAACGGGTCCTCTACACGGTGGCCCATCCCCGCGCTGGGTCGAGGGGGTGAATAAGTTGGGGCTTCGCTGCCTTCGGTTGGCGGGGACGCACTTCCAGGTCGGCCGACAGTTGGGCGAGCGGCTGCGGGGGTTTGTGCGCCCACACTACGGCCCCGAGGACATGCGCTTCGCCGAGGCCTGCGCCCGACAGGTGGAAGGCTGTTACCCGGCAGGCCTGGAGAAACTTCGGGGCATCATCGCCGGTGGCGGCCTGGAAGCGGAGCAGTTCCGCTGTCACTTCTTGACCAAGGGGGTGGCAGTGGCCGCGTGTGTCGGTGTGGTGGTGGGGCGGGAGCGTTCTGCGGAAGGTGAAAGTCTGGTCGGGCGGAACTATCACTGGCCACTGGCGGACCGGGTCTGGTGTGAACTTCGGCACGTGGAAATCACCGGCGAGCTTCCCCACCTGGGCTACACCCACCACTGGGGTGGGCTGCCCGACGTGCTCAATGCCGCCGGGCTCTACGTGGCCATCTTCAGCGTCCCCCAGGTTCCCTTACGTCGGCCCGGGCTTCAGTGGCACATCGTCATCGACTACCTGGCCAACCGGTGCAGCACGGTGGCCGAGGCGGCGGAGTTCTTAGCGTCGGCTCCTCACCTGCGCTCGTTCACCTACCTGGTGGCTGACGCCCAGGGCGGCGCCATCGCGGCCGAGGCCACGCCGACGGGCGTCTCGATCCGGCCTGCCCAGGACGGTATCCTGGTAGTGACCAATCACCACGTGGCCGGCGAGGCCCCGACGACGCAACGCGCTCGTTCGCGTGCGCTCTACGCAGGCGTGCTTCAGCGCCTCGACGAGAGGCGCCAATGGGATTGGGAGGGTGTTTGCGCTCTGATAGCCGACCATCAGTTGGGGGTGTGTGTGGACGACCATGACCGGGACTCCCAGGCCTGGGGCACCCTGTTTGCCGCCATGATTCGACCCGAGGCCCGGGAGTTCGCGGTCTGTCCAGGGTTCCCGTGCCGAGAGCCGTTCCAACCCGCAAGCGTAGCCACAGGAGTGCCACGGCGATGACGCTTGAAGGAAAGTGTCTGCTGGTGACCTCAGGCCCGACCCGGGGTCACATCGACCGGGTCCGCTTCATCACCAACAAGTCCACCGGCCGACTGGGAATGATGATCGCCGACGAGGCGCTGGGGGCGGGCGCCCAGGTCACGTTCATCTACGGAAAGGGCAGTCTGACCCCAGGACCTCACCCCGCCCTGCGACTGGTCGAGATACAGACGGTGGGTGACCTCCTGGTTGCCACCCAGCAGGAGCTCACGGGCGAGCACCACGACGCCATCGTTCATCTGATGGCGGTGCTGGACTACGAGCCTGCTGAGTTCGTTCCCGACAAGACGCCCTCGGGCAGGGAGGAGTGGGTGGTCCGCTTGAAACCGACGCCCAAGGTCATCGCCCGAATGAGGGAGTGGGCGCCCGACGCCCTGCTCGTGGGATTCAAACTGGAGGACCACTTTTCCGACGAGGTGCTCATTGCTGCAGCCGTCGCCCTGGCCGAAAAGAACCAGGCGGCGTTCGTCGTGACCAACAACCTGACCGAAATCGAGCAGGGACATCACCGATCGCTGTTCGTCGCCCCAGATGGCTCGCTCCTGGCTGAGGTGGTGGGTAAAGAAGCCATTGCCGAAGAACTGGTCAGGCGGGTCGGCGAGATGCTGCGGAGCCGGTCGTGAGCAAGCACAAAGCGGAGGTGACGCTTCGGCTGGGGCGGGACGGGCGGGAACTGTGGCGGAGTTCGGCTTCGGGCATTCGGCCTCTTGTAGAGGCGATACTGACGCTGGGTGAGGAGCTGCGCGGAGCCCGGGCCTACGACAAGGTGGTGGGGCTGGCCTCGGCGAAACTTCTCGTGTATGCTGGCGTTGTCGAGGCCGAGGCAGATGTGGCCAGCGTGCCTGCGGTCCGCTTCGCCGAGCAGGCTGGCCTGAGGCTGAGGCCCGTCGTGGTGATGCCTCGCATTCTTAGCCGCGAGCGGACGGGGATGTGTCCGATGGAGGCGCTGGCCCTCGAGGTGGAACCGCCTGAAGCCTTTTTCCAGGCCGCGCTGAAAGCGCTGGGCCTGGGGCAAGGGAGCCCCGGATGACCCGCAAGAGACTGGATGAGGCGGCCCGAGAGGGGCTGCTCATCGCCGATGGCGCCATGGGCACCCAACTCCACGTCCGAGGCCTGGAACCCGGCGCTCCCGGCGAACTCTGGAACGTCGAGCGCCCCCAGGAGGTCGCAGCCGTCCACCGCGCGTACCTCCAGGCCGGGGCCCGGGTCGTCCTGACCAATACGTTCGGGGGTTCTCGCTGGAAGTTGGAGACGGCAGGCTTGGGTGGGCGGGTGGCCGAACTGAACCGGGCCGCAGCCGAACTGGCACGGGAGGCTGTTGGGGAGGAGGCCTGGGTGCTGGGCGACGTGGGTCCGACCGGCCGATTCATGGCCCCTCTCGGAGCGGAGAGTTTTGAAGATTTCGTTGCCGTCTTCCGCGAGCAGGTCGAGGCTTTGGTGGCCGGAGGTGTGGACGGCGTCATAGTGGAGACGATGAGTGACCTTGAGGAGGCGCGAGCGGCTCTGGAGGCGGCCAAGGCCGTAACCGACCTGCCCGTTGTGGTAACCATGACCTTCAGTCCTGACCAGGACGGAGCGGACTTCCATACCGTGATGGGTGTGGGGGTTGAAGACTCGGTCCCTGCGCTCCAGGACGCCGGCGCCGACTTGGTGGGAAGCAACTGCGGCGTTGGGAGTGAGGTCATGGCTCGGATCATCGAGCGAATGGCGGAGGTGGCTACCGTACCCATCGTGGCCAAACCCAATGCCGGGCTTCCCCGGCTGGAGGCGGGACGCACCGTATATGACGAGACGCCTGAGCAGTTCGCCCGGGTTCTGGCCGGGCTGGCCGGGGTGGGGGCGCGGATTCTTGGCGGGTGCTGCGGCACCACACCGGAGCATATCCGGGCGCTGGGCGCAGCGGTGGCCCAAGGCGTGTAAGCGGAGGGGAGGGGAATGACCCAGCCGGGCCACCAAGAGCTGGTGGCGGCCCTGAACGAGTTGCTGGAGCAGTCTCGCAGTGGGGTCTCGGTGGTCCAGGTGTACCTTCGGGGGACGACTGATGAGGAGGTCCGCCGGGGGTTGAAGGAGGCCATCGTCAGTCAGGCCCGCATATGTAGCACCCTCTACCTCCACATTCAGGAACTGGGAGGGGAGCCTTCGACCCAGGTGGCCTCGCCGGCTGGGCAGGCCCCTACGCCCGCCGATCCGGGGATGCAGGCGGAGGCCCTGGTCAGGCTGCTGGAGCGCTTCATCGGGTCGGTGGAAGGCCACCTGGCTCTCATGGATGCCTTTAGCCGAGACTTCTTTGGCCAGGCTTTGACCGAGCAGCGACGGCATCTCACCTGGGTTCGTAGTGTGGCAATGCGCTACAACCTCTGAATGGTGGCGGCAGGCGGTCTGCAGTAGTCGAGGCGAGGGCTGGTCCGGGCAGAGATCGGCTGTGACTGCAGCCGACGGAAAGGAGCACGCGGTGCAAGCGAACGTGGTTCTGACGGTGGCGGAGTCGAAAAGGCTTATCGCAAAAGGCATCGCCAGGCATCCGGCGGTGGTCGAAGCGCTCCAAGAGGGCATCGTGTGTGTGACCAAGGGCAGCACCAACGCCTATGTCGTCGAGGAACTCACGGGTAAGTCTATCGACAAGACCCAGTACATGACCGGCCGAACACTTCCTGCGGGGAGCGATGCCGGAAAGAGACTCTCGGGCGGCCTCCCCGACTGCATCCTTCGCAAAGGCGAATGGGACAAGGAGACCGACTCCAAGAGCATCGTCGACGAAATGGGTCCCGACGATGTGTATCTCAAGGGAGCCAACGCTCTGAACTACGAACGCGACCAAGCCGCGCTCCTCATCGGCCACCCTACGGGCGGGACCATCGGCGCCACCATCGGCACCATCATCGCCCGCCGAATCAAACTCATCATCCCCGTGGGCCTTGAGAAGTCGGTGCCGATGGACCTCAAGGCGCTCGCTGACATCGTCCGTGACGTCGAGGAGGGGGAGTCCAACACCCCGACCCTCTGGCCCCTGGAAGTGGCTGAGGTCTTTACCGAGGTCGAGGCCCTGGAGGCCCTGGTGCCTGGGGTGCTGGTTTTCCCCTTGGCCGCTGGTGGCTTGGCCGGCGCGGAGGGGTCGGTGAGGTTGCTGTTGGACGGCCCGAAGGAGGCTGTGGAGGGGGCCTCGGAGGTCGTCGCTTCCTGCCAGGGCGAGCCGCCTTTCCTGAGCGGGTAGGAGCGAGCGGCTGGCCCGCGGGCGCAGCTGCTGAGTTCAGTTCATCGGCCTGGCGACGGGTCGGGCCAGGTTTCGTCGTGCCGATGGCGGAAGGGTCGTCGAGCGGGACGGCTACGGCGATTGACGAACCTGGCCCAGAACTATACAATCTACGAGTCCAGCCGTCGTAGCCAACGCTGCTATGGCGAAGTTGGCTCGGGAAGGCCGGTCACCGTGCTCGGGGAGAATCGAAGA
>CBDVDV010000118.1:0-11615 GCA_965372835.1 uncultured bacterium
ACTAAGTTTCTCGACAATGATGGGGTGGCACGGACTGAGCGGAGCTCTGTCCGTGACCTCCTACCACACACACGGACACGCCTGCGGCGAGTCCGTGCCACCCAGCACCGGTGGGGACTGCGGCAGTAGGAACTACGCCGTTGAGCGCCATTGTCTAAAAACTCTTGCCGGGCAGCTTAAGCCAACGAAGGAGCACACACCCATGATCCGCGCCCGTGACGTCGACGACTTCTTCACCGGCCTGGACCCGCAGGTCCGCGAGAAGCGCACCTGCGACGGTTTCAAGTTCGGCTCTCCCGACGCCGAGGTCCGGGGCATCGCCACCATGTGGATGGCCACGCCCGAGAACATCCATCGGGCCCACGGTCTGGGCTGTAACCTCATCATCACCCACGAACCCACCTTCTACAACCACTGGGACGAGACGGAGCAGTTCGTCGACGACCAGGCCTACAAGGACAAAGTCGCCCTGCTTGAGGAAACGGGGATGACCGTCATCCGCATCCACGACCTCTGGGACCGCTTCCCGGAGTTTGGCATCCACGACAGTTGGGCCAAACGCATCGGGCTGTCCAAGGCCGTCGGCTCCGACGCCAAGCACACGCTCTTTGAGATCGAGCCTACGACCCTCGAAGCCTTCGCCCGCCGGGTGCAGGGACGGATGGGCGTGACCGGGGTGCGCTTTGCCGGGCCGCCTGAGAAGGTCGTCACCTACGTGACCCTCGGCGTGGGGGCCTGGGGTGGCATCGGGAACCTGAAGGCGTGCATGGAGTTGGAAGCCGACGTCTTCGTCACCGGTGAGACGGTGGAATGGCAGACGGTGCGCTTTGCCCTGGAGTCGGGCATGTGCATGGTGGTGGTGGGGCACAACAACTCAGAGGAGTTCGGCCTGGCCGCCATGGCCCACTTCCTCACCCAGCATTTCCCCGACCTGCCCGTCACCTACGTCCCCACAAGGGATCCGTACCATCACCTCTGAGGATCGGGAGGCGCGTTTATTCGAGCACGCCAGCCACGATCAAGCGCGCTTCCTGTTCGAGGGTCAGCAGTTGTCGCAAGTTCTCACGCAGTGCGGCGAGTTGAACCTGGTAGCGCGCCGCTGTCAGTCGCATGGCCTCCAGTTCCCGGGCCAAGTCAGCCGCTGGCGTATCGGGCTGAGCCAGAAGCGCCCTCAGTGCCTGATGGTGCTTGCTCAGAGCCTCGGCCATTTCCTGCTGGAGTCGGCGAATCTGGCTGATGAGGTCCTCCACCACCGCCCATTCCTCGGCGCTCATTTGTAACTGGTCCTGAAGCAATGAGTCCTCGTCAGGTGTACCTGCGGACCAGAAGCGCCTGATGAGGGCCTGTCGGCCGGCGGCATCGAGCGACTGAAACGCCATGACCTGAAAACTCATCTCCGCCTGAAAGCGGAAGCGGAGTTCGGCGGTCCGGTCCTCTCCCACTTGAGCGAGCGCCTGCTCGCGCAAACGACGGCCGAGTTCCCGGCGCGCCTCCGGTGGCAGCCCCCGGAAGGCGAACATGACGGGCATCATCTCTTCCCGCCACCCACGCATGTAATCAACGAATCGCCGTTGGCGCTCTGGGGGAGGAAGCACCGACAGGACGTCCATCTGCGTCTCAAACCGGTCGGCCCAGAAGGCGAAGTCGATGCCGGCCAGGGGCGCGGGGAGGTCTTCTTGCCCCGGAGCCAACGGCGCGGCCCAAAGAACCACCAGCACAACCATGCACCACCGCATTATCGGTCCCCTTCCCTATGACACCCACCTGGCGATCACTTGAGATGAACCGGCTTCCCGGTTTCCATGGACTCGGTGGCCAGCAGACTCAGTTCGAGGGTCTTGACTGCGTCGGCGTAGGTAGAGCGCACCTTCGCAGTTCTGCCCGAGCGAACGTCGGCGATGAAGGCGTTGTCGATGGCCTGGCCGAAGTCATTTCCCACCTCCCGGTACTGGCGCCGCCCACGGGTGCGGATTTCCAGTGACCGCCGACCAGCGTACTCGAGCGCGGAGTTCCGGCAGTAGATGTCCATGCCCACCCGGCCGCCCCCCTTGAGACAGCACGCCGAGAAGATGACGCCCAGCACCCCGCTCTTATACATCAGCGTGACGGCCGAGGCGTCTTCAATCGAGTACTTGGGGACGTCGGCCATAAGGCCGGTGCGCTTGCCGGCGAAGATGGTCTTCACTTCGCCAAAGAGGTTGCGCGACATATCGAAGATGTGGGTGGTCTGCTCCACGTGCTGCCCGCCCGACATCTTCTTCTGACGCCACCACATGGGTGAATACAGCCCGCCCAGCCAGTAGCCCGTGAACAGCGCCGCCGGGTCCCTGGCCAGGTGGCGCTTCATCCGGTCGGCGATGTCCTGGTAACGGTCCTGGTAGCCGACGCAACTGACCAGGCCCTTGCGCTGGATGGCGCGGGCGATGGTCTTCGCCTTCTTCAAATCCAGGTGAATGGGCTTCTCGACGAAGATGGGAATGCCCCGGCGGACCGCCTCCATCTCCTGCTCTTCGTGGGCGAAGGGCGGGATGAGGATGTAGACACAGTCCAACTTTTCCTGCCGGTACATCTCGTCGTAGTCGGTGTAGCCGGCCGCGCCGTAGGTCTTGGCAGCGGTCCCCACCTTCTCTTCCACCAGGTCGCACACCGCAGCGATCTTCACGCCCCGGATCTTCTGCACGTGCTCCAGATGAAAGCGCGAGATGATTCCCAGCCCAATGATCCCCACACGCGTCGGCATTGTAACCTCCCTCTGTATCCCAAAGTCGTCGCGGTCTCAGCAACGCGACCGGCTCTCACCACCCCATCACCCGGAGCCAACTCAAGGCGATGAGCGCGTGACCCACGGGGAAGGGGTGCACGTTATCCTCCGACCAGGCTTCAGGCGGCCGAACGGCCAGGGCCCTCTGGAAGTCCTGGTGAACGGGCACCAGCACCGCATCGAACTCCTCGGCCAACCGGTGCACCACGTCCAAATACTGAGCCAGTGTCTTCATCGATACGTGTTGTGGGTCGGTGGAAAGGTAGAACGACTCCATCAGGACAAGCCTGGCGGACGTCTTTTCACGGGCTGCAGTGAGCATCTTCCGGTAGGTGTCTTCGTACTCGGCCACGTCAATCTTGTTTTGGGGCTCGGAGTTGAGGAAGCGGTGCGCGTCGTTGATGCCGACCATCACGGAGAGCCAGTCGGGCTGGTGGGCCACGGCGTCGGCCTGCCAGCGCGGCCATAGTTCCCGGACCGCATGGCCGCCGATACCCGTGTTGACCCAGGTGATGCGCCGGTCGGGGTACTTCACCGTCACCAACTCGATGACCTTGCTCGCGTATCCTCGGCCGTAGGGCGCGAACTCGGCCCGCCGACCCGCGTCGGTGATGCTGTCGCCGATAAAGAGCACCTTCTCGCCATTTGCCACCTTGAACCCGCTCACCCTTCCTCCCGTCCTCGGACCCAGGATGCACGTCCCAAGCGCCAACGGCTCACACCATACCACACGGCACCCCTCGGTCAACACGCAAGGCCGCTCACGACGCGATTGACCCCCAGACCGTCCCACAATAGACTGCCGGGAACGACTTCGAACCACGCCCGCGGCTAAAGGAGACCAGAGGTGACCGGCAACGAAGAGATACGACTGGGCATAGTAGGCTGTCGGCGGGGAGGCAGTTTCGCTCGGGTCGCCGAGGTGCTGCAAGGCGTTCGGGTCACCGCGGTAATGGACGTCAAAGAGGAAACTGCGGGCAGGCTGGCGCGCGACTCCGGGGTGGAGACCGTCTTTACGGACTACGAGCGCTTGCTCGACCAGGCCCCCATCGACGCTGTGGTCATCGCTTCACCCATCGCCCTGCACGGCGAGCAGGCCGTCGCTGCGCTCGACCACAACATCCACGTCCTCTCCGAGGTCCCGGCCTGCCACGACCTCGATGCGGCCCGCGCACTGGCCCGGGCTGCCGAGCGCAGCACCGCCACCTACATGTTCGCCGAGAACTGCTGCTACATGGACGAGCCGGTGCTGGTGGCGCGGATGGCGCGGGCGGGCTGCTTCGGTGACCTCATCTACGGCGAGGCTGAGTACCTGCACGACTGCAAGGACCTCTGGCGGAACGCGCAGGGCAATCTTACCTGGCGAGGAACCTATCTGGACATCAAGGTCATCTACATCACCCACAGCCTGGGCCCGCTCTTAGAGGTCTTCGACGACCGGGTCACTCAAATCTCGGCGCGGGCCTACGGCTCCGCAGGAGTTTTCGACCCCGAGGTGGATCGGCCCATCGGCCACGTCATCCTGCTGGAGACGACCAAGGGGGCGACGCTGAAGGTCCGCATCGATAATGCTGCGCCCCGGCCGAGCACGCATTTCTACCTGGTGCAGGGGACAGAGGGCGCGTACGAGTCTGCCCGCGGGTTCGGTGACAAATCGAAGGTCTGGCTGGCTTCGGACCACGACGAGTCGCACGTCTACGACAGCGCCCACTGGCACGACCTGATGGCGGAGTACGCGAACCGCTTCATCCCCGAGCGCCTCTCAGTGGGCGAGCAAGCGCGCCGGGGCGGCCACGGGACCAGTGAGTACTGGCTCATGCAGGACTTCCTCAAGAGCATTCGCGAAGGGACGCCCTCCCCCATCGACGTCCACCGCGGGCTGGACTACACGGTGCCGGGCATCGTCGCCCGCCAGAGCGCCGAGCGGGGAGGCACCCCCCTCCCCGTCCCCGACTTCCGCCCAGAGGAGTCATCGCCGTAGCAGCCCTGCGACCCCTCGGATGATGAAGCCAACGAGCGAGACGAACTGCTGCAGCAACCACATGATCAGGTCGTACAGCAGGTACGCGACCTCCGCATATCCGCCGGGAGACAACATCGACTGCTCCCTCCCAAGTCACAGACAACACCACCCCAGAACCCAATACGAACAACCACACCATCTGCGCGGAGAATTCGTGAGGATTTCAGCCGAAATGTGCGAGCGAAGCGGGCCCTTCACAGCAGCGATGGTGCCGGAGTAGCCGGGCTGACTCCCTTTGCCCCGGACCTCCCTATACTGTGGCAAAGGAACGGGACGTTCCCACTCGTACTTGCGACAAATTCGCCGCGCCGGTCCCAGGAACAGCCAGAAGAAAAGCCAACCCGTAACTATTGGCCTTGGTAAAGCGAAAGCAACCCGCCGGCCAGCCCCGTGTCAGGGCTTCGGCGACGGCGCTCGGCAGAGCGCTCTGCCAAGAGGAGGAGCCGCAGCGAAAAAGTACTGGTCGGATCAGGGCGAGGTTCGTATAGATTCTTGAAGGCACGCGCTTGACGGGAGGCATACAGGCGGCTACAGTCTTAGAGTCTTGGACCAGGAGAAGCGCGCCGACGAGGCGTGAATGCCGACGCGCACAGACGAGGTGCAGTGCGTCACGATGATAGGCCGGGGATTCCCACACGGGAGGTAGCGCTTGTGAAGAAAACGATTCTAATAGTGCTGGCGCTGGTGGTCGTGGTGGCGGCGGTAATTGTGTTGGTATCGAGGCCGGCGCCGGAGAAGCCGGTGCCCGTGGAGAAGCCTCCGACAGAGGTGGCAGCACTTCCACCCGCCGCAGAGGAGACGGGTACCGCTGCGGACTTTGTGCCTGCGGACTGCGCCTTCTTCACCACCAGCCTTCGGACGGGCGAGCAGTACCGCCTCATCGCCGAGAGCAACGCCGTCAAGGCCCTGCTGGGGCTGCCTTTCGTCCAGGCGCAACTGGCGCAGTTCCGCGCGTCGCCTCAGTATCAGCAGTTCGTCTCGTTCCTGGAAACGGACCCTCGCGGCCAGGCCGGCCTGGCGGTGGCCAAGGACGCGCTGAGCCAGGAAATCTTCGCCTTTGGCGGCAAGGACTGTATCCCGGTGCTTCAGAACCTGAATGAGCTCAACACGACGATGCAGGTGGCCCCCCTGCGTGCCATGTTCAGCGCGTGGATGGGCCGGGGCGCCCCGGAACCGAATCCCATGGTGCTTCTCCTGCCTGAGGTCTTGGCCCACGCCGATGAACTCTACGTGCCGTCCGTTGTGCTCGGGTTCAAGATCGGCGAGTCCAAAGAGCAACTGGTAGGGTTGCTGGAGGAACTGCGCCAGGCGGCGAACGCCCAGCCCCAGGCGCCCGTACAGATTGAGAAGGTCACCATCGGTGAGGGTGAGTACTACACCATTCACCTCTCCGCTGGGCAGCTCATTCCACCCGCGATCCTCCAGGACATGGTGCATAACCTCCAGCTTGGCGCCGTCTCCGACCGGCAGGCCGACGAGTTCCTCCAGTGGCTTACCGGACAGACTGCTGCGCTGACGGTGGGCTTTTTCCGCTCCTACGCCATCGTCTCCGTCGGTCGGAACAACGAACACCTGAGACGACTCGGCTCAGGTCCCGCCATCGGCACCTCCGACGAGTTGGCGCCCGCCCGCCGATTCGTCGACACCAGGCTCCTCTCCATTGGCTACGTCTCGAAAGAGTTGACGGCCTTGGGGGGCTTCCAGCCCGAGGACTTGAAACTCTTGCTGGAGATGGTCCTGGCCGAGGCCCCGCCCGGAGCGTTGCCTGAAGGTATGGCTGAGCGACTGCGCGGCGACGTCGACGAACTCAGTGCCGACCTCGCCGCCGCTGTGCCACCCCCCTCGGAGCGGGTCTCTGTGGCCTTCCTCAACCGGGGAGTGGAATCGTACGTCTTCGTCCGGGGGACACCATTCGGGCTCGACTGCTCGCAGCCGCTCTCCATCCTGGAGTACGTCGGGGGCACGCCCATTTTCCTCTTCGCAACTCGCTCACCGAGTTCCCGTCCCGCCTACGAGGCGGCGGTGAGTTGGGGCAAGCGGTTCTATGCCTACGTGGGCGAGTACCTGGTTCCCACCCTCAGTCCCTCAGACCGCCAGGAGTTCGACAATTTCGAGTCGGTCGTCATCCCTTTCCTCAGGTCGCTGGACCGGACCACGCGAGAGAGTCTGCTTCCGGCCATCGACGCCGGGCAATCGCTCCTGGTTCTGGACGGAGAGATGCGCCTGGAACAGTTTTTCCTGGGCAGGCCCTTCCCCCGGGTGATGCCCATGGTCGAGCCTGCCATCGCGGTTGAACTGAAGGACTCACAGGCCTTCCTCACGGCCATGGGGGAGTACGTCGCAGCGGTTGACAAAATGGTGCAGGGGCTCCAGGCCATCGAGGGGACGGGCCTCCCGCCCCAGCCGTTTCGCGTCCCCCGGCCTACCAGTATCCCCTTTACCAACGGCCGCATGTACTTCTATCAGTTGCCCCAGCCGCTGGATGAGTCCATCATGCTGCACGCGGTGGTGACCGACAACCTGCTGGTGCTCTCAGCCTCACCGGCCCAGACCGAGCGCATGGTGGCGGGCGGCGCCTCGGTCCGCGACCCGGTGGTCGATATCCACCAGGCCTCCGCCATGGTGCTGCGGCTCAGGATGGACGAGCTCTGGGAGTGCGCCAAGGTCTGGGTCGATTTCGCGCTCGCTACCGAACAGGGGCCACTGGCTCAGACGGACCTCGCAAGCCGAGAGGCCATCGGGGAGCAGGTGGCTGTCCTGTGGAAGGTGCTCGGTACCTTCAAGGGGGCTACATCGCGCACCTACGCGGACGACCCCTACGTGGTGACCCACACCTGGTTTGAGTTCCAGGACATCACCGGAGAACAGTGACGGCACTGGCCCTCCTCATTGTTGGCGCTGCGGCGTTCGGCGCCCTGGGTGCCTGGCGCGGCCGCATCGGGCTGGTGAACCTGGCTGTCGCCGCGGGGACGGCCGTGTTCGCCGGTTGTGCCTGGACCCTCTACCGCCTGAAGACATATCGTGCGTTGGGGCTGCTGGGACCGCTTGCGCTCGCCCTGCTCGTCGGCGCTGCCGTCAGCACAGTTCTGTGGCTCTACTGGCGAAGACGTGAGCCGAGTCGGTCTCAGCCGACCTGGCCCCGGCGGGCCGTCGCCGGGGTCGTCGGTGCACTGGAGGGCGTGGGGCTGGTAGTGGTGGTGGCTCTGGTGGCCGTGCTTCTGGAGCGCAGCGTGGAGGTCCCGACGGACCACCCGCTTCCCCGCGAGGGTGACTGGTCTGCGCGGGCAATCTTCGCCGACATGACCCGTCTGCTCAACCGGGGGCTGCTCTCGCACATCCCCATCGCCGACCGGTATGGCCAGGCCCTGGAAGACCTGGCCACCATCCTGAACGCACCCCCAGAGTGTCTGGCCCGCGCAGGGGAGAGGCTGGGACTGCTGGAACTGGCACAACTACCCGTCGTCCAGGCGGTCCTGGTGGACGTGGCGGTCACCGAGGCAGTTGAAGATCTCCGCCGAGGACACATCGGCGCCCTCTATCGACTGCAGGCCAATCCGCGCCTCCAGGCACTCGTTGAAGACCCCACCTTCCGGGCTGCGGTCAAGAGGTTCACGCTGGCGGAGATCGCCCGCGCCGTGCGTGATGAGTTGGAGGTCACGGAGCCGTAGCCGCAGGAGCCCAGCGGCGACGTGCCCGGCGCATGGCAGCCTGAGACTCACGAGGGGCTCCGAATACCATCAAGGTGTTGAGAAACTCATCAGTAGCCGATGAAGGGGGACCGAAGCATGCTGGTAATAGCAAACATCGTCATCTTGATTGGCCTGGTGAAGATACTGGTTGAAACGGAGAAGCCCTTCGTCTGCGCGGGCATATTCACGGTGATCCGCTTCCTGTTTGCTCTTGGGTTTGGGTGTGGTCTCGTGGCGGCCTTGGGTGTTGCTGCGGTTGCCTGTGCGTTAGCGTGCATGTATTTCTGGCTCCTCGACCGCTTTCAAGGCGCGGGGGTGGTGTGGTGGCTGATTCTTATCGCCGGGTTGCTTCTCGGCATGGTCTGAGCGGGCGTGGTGCACAGGACTTCGATGGTCCGGTGCGTCCATTCCTGACGCAGGGCCGAGGCCGTCAGACTGAAGGCCAGCAGCGGAAGGGCGATGAACTGGAGCCAGGCCGAGGTAAGGAAGAGCGGCCGGGTCAGTTCGGCAAGGGCCCGCCAATCCTGTCCGTAACCCTTCAGTAGGGAGTAGACCTGGGGAAGAAGAAGCGCCGCCGCCAACGCCGGCAGCCCCGCGCGGACGACCCAGGTGCGCCGGTGGTGCGCGGCTTGAATCAGTTCCTTCTCGATAATCGGATTGCCGAGCATCCGTACGGACTTCCTCCACGGCCACCACCGCGCCGGCTGCTCACCCCCCGGGGTAACTTTCACCATTTCCTCTTCGCGCCGGCTGGCTCCCCGGCCATCCCCGCATCGAAGGTGCGGAGCCCCAGCACCAGCCAGAGGGCGGCCAGGGCACCCAGCACCACATTTATCGCCACCAGGAAAAAGGTCATTTCCATCGCTGTACTGTAGCCGGGGATGTCATCGGCGACTTCAGCCACGACGATCGTGGCGCTGGGAAACAGTACCAGGCACAGCGCAAAGAGCACACTCAGCCGGAGGGGGCTCCAGGTCCGATTCGCGCGTATGAAAATGACCGTCACGACAAGCAATGGCAGAAACCAATCGCCCGGGTCCCACCAACCGCCCACGACCATGTCCCAGATAGTGCCAAGCACAAACCCCAGGGCGACGGCCAGAAGCACCCCGAGCATCACCGTTCCGATCGCACGCTGTGGCGTGCTGGCCGCACTGCTGAAGACCATGCCCACGATGACCGCGATGGCCGGAGCCACGAACAAGGCCTCCAGAAAGGCTACCAGCATCACAGCGATCTCGCCCGCATCGTAATACCCGTAAGACGGGGAACACGCCTTAACGGCCCAGACCAGGATGACGATGACGACGGGCACAAAGGAGTACCGCAGCGCCCAATACACGGCGCGAATCTTGGCCCGGTAGAACCGCCAGGGGGGATGGCCGGTGAGAAGTAGCGCGTGCGCTGTCCGCCGGCTCTTCTCGCGGGCGAACGGCGTCGCGCCGTAGCCGCCGGCAGCCAAGGTCACCGCGACGATCCCGCCGATGGCGAGCCCACCGTAGAACTCCTCATGGTAGAGGAAGGTGAAGTCGTCAAAATAGAGGCCCCCCCCGAAGAAAAAGATGGCCGTGATGCCGTAGACGAGCCATAGCGCCCAGCGCACCAGCCGGGTGGAAGCGCCCTTCTCCTGCCACACAAAGGGGTCGTGCCCGGGCTTCATCGTCGGCCGACGGCCCCGCGCCAACCGGTGAAGCGCGGCCCGGACCCCGGTTCGCCGCTCTCCGCGCATGCTTCGCGCGAAGGTAGCCGCGAACGCGCGGGGGGCGAGCAGAAGCGCAACCACACCGACCCCCGCCATCAGCCCGAAACTGAGAATGGCGAAGCCACCCGTCGTCCAGCCACCCGGCGCCGTTGCCCGAAGCACCAGGTACAGGGCCCTGGGTGGGATCAGCGCCTCGAGCACCGGGTGACGCACCCACACGTAGGCGTCCAGAAAGGCGAGAACGAGCAGAAGCGGCGCGATGATGATAATGACGACGGGCGAACGCCCCTCGCGCGGACGAAAGAGGGCCGCCTGCAACAGAGCGATGGAGCCGAAGAAGAGGACGCTCCCGATGATGACGATGAAACTCCCCAGGGCCACTTCCCGGGGCAGCCGACCCATGTAGTAGAGCACGCCGGTGATGGGTAACAGCGCCAGGGCCATCATCAACACCTGGCTCAGCACCGCGGCGAACTTCCCGTAGACTATCTTGGCCCTTGACAGCGGGGTGGTGCAGAGCACCTCGATGGTCCTGTTGGTCCATTCCTGATGGAGCACCGACGTTCCCGCGCTGAAAGCCAGGCCCGAAAAGGCGACGAACTGGAGCCAAGCCGAAGTCTCAAAGAGTGGCCGACTGACCATGGCGATGGCCCGCCAGTCCTGCCCGTAGCGGCCAAGCAGGCTGACCACCTGGGGGGCAAGGAGCGCCACCGTGAGCGCCGGAAGCCCGGCGCGGATGAGGAAGGTGCGCCGATGGTGGGCCACCTGGATGAGTTCCTTCAGAATGATAGGGTTTTCGATCACCGGTCAGTACCCTCACCCATGTCGACCCATCAACCGGTCAAGTTGTCTGATGGTGACCCAAAGGAAGAGCACGGCCACCACGCCCGCCACACCCAGGAGCGCTGCCCACTGGCTCGGCGCAGACAGCCATCGCCAGAAGGACGGTCCGTACCAGGCCAGGCTATAGGAATAAAACGGTCTGTATAAGCGTGGGCCGTAGAAGGAGCGGCTCAGGTTCGCACTCAAGAAAGCGTAAAGGGGCCAGGACACCAGCAGCGCCAGCGCCGTCCGGTTGACCAGCTCCGGCCCCGCATGCACCACCGCCTGCCACAAGACCACCACAAGTGAACCATAAAGAACTAACCAGCCCGTCGCCGGCGCCAAGACCACCATCAACATCAGAGCCCCCGCCAAGAGCAGACCAGAGGCGAGGTCCAGACCTGACCTGCCTCTTCGCAGAGCGAGCACGCCCAGTGTGAGAGCAAGCACCGGCAAGGGAAACCCCAGCAACCAGAGGAACCCGCCCCAATACGGTGTGCGGCCGAGAGCCTCGGCCAAGAACGTAGCCACCAACAGAGGCGCGCAGACCCATAAGGCAACCACCACCACGTTCCGGGCCCACCAGGCCCTCGGCACCAGCGCCACCCCCGTCAAGGC
>CBDVDV010000119.1:0-11603 GCA_965372835.1 uncultured bacterium
GAGGGCCACGTCCGGGGAATGGAGTTGCGGCGCTGCCTCAGGGTCTTCGATGAGGAGGGCCGGTTCAGCCCTGACTTCGACGACCGGGACGTCCGTACCTTGCCTGCCGATAGCGTCGTCCTCGCCATTGGACAACACGCGGAGCTGGGTGCCCTGCGGGGCTCGGGGCTGGAGCCGCTGCCCGGGGGCCGGGTTCCCTACCGAGCAGCAACGATGAGCCTGCCTACAGAGGGGGTCTTCGCCTGTGGGGAGATGGTGACGGGACCCGGCGCGGCCGTGGAAGCGGTAGCCGAGGGCCACCGGGCGGCCAGCGCCATCGTCCACTACCTGGGCACAGGCGAGCTCCTTGAGTTGGCAGAGCGTGAGTGGCCCACCATTGGTGAGCTTCCGGAACAGACGGCCGAGCGCGTCAAACCGCTTTCACCCGTCCAGGTGCGGGCGGTGCCAACCGAGGAGCGAGTATGCAGTTTTGTCGAAATCGAAGAGGGCTTCACCGAGGCAGAGGCGCGGGCCGAAGCCCGTCGATGCCTGGCCTGCACCACCGGGGCCTTCGTCGATGAGGAGCGCTGCATCGGATGTCTGACCTGCGTGCGCATCTGTCCCTTCGGGGTGGCTACGGTGGAGGAGACCGCCGTGATGCCCCAGGAGGAGTGTCAGGCTTGCGGACTCTGCGCCGCGCAGTGTCCGGCCGCCGCCATCGCCCTCAAGCGATTCGGCACCAACAAGATGAAAGAAGAGCTTCGGGCGCAGTTTCAAGCCGCGAGCCCGGCAGCGCGCCGCCAGCCACTCGTGGTCTCTTACTGCTGCCTGTTCGAGGTCACCAGCCGAGGGCTCGCCGCCCAAGGCGCCGGCACGGATGACGGTCTGGTGCGGGTGATGGTGCCCTGCGTGGGTCGGCTGAGTGTGGTGGACCTGCTGGCCCCCTTTGAACTGGGAGCGGACGGGGTGGTGGTCATCAGTTGTCGGGAGAACGAGTGCCTGTACCCGACCGCTGAGGAAAGCCTGCGGAGCCGGGTGAGACAAGCCAAGGCGGTGCTGGCGGAGATCGGTCTGGAGGAGGAGCGCATAGACTTATGGCGAACGGAGGGCTCGGCCGAGGTCTCCTGGGCCGCTTTCTGGGAGTTGTCCAGGCGGAAGCTGCGCCAACTGCTCCGTTCGAAGAAGGAGAGCCAAGCGGATGATAGTGGGTGAGAGAAAGCCCTTGGCCGAAATCAAGGGCTTTGTGGAGAATTACCGGAAGATCCTGCTGGTCGGCTGTGGCACCTGCGCCACGGTGTGCCTGGCTGGAGGTGAGTCGGAGGTGGCGCTGGTGGCCTCGGCTTTGCGTATCGCCTTCCTACAGGAGGAGATGGAGCGCGAGGTGCTTGAGGACTGCGTCACCCGTCAGTGTGAGCCCGAGTTCGTGGAGCCCTTGGTCGAACGGGTGCGGGAGGAGCAAGTCGACGCGGTGCTCTCTTTAGCCTGTGGGGTGGGGGTGAACTTCCTGGCTGAGAAACTGGAGACGGTGCCCGTTTTCCCGGGGATCAACACTAAGTTCTTTGGGGCCACGGTGGCGCCCGGGGTTTGGGTGGAGATGTGCGCGGGCTGTGGCAACTGCATCCTGCACTTGACCGGGGGTATCTGCCCCGTGGCCCGCTGCCCCAAGGCCATTCTCAACGGCCCCTGCGGGGGAACCGAGGATGGAAAATGTGAGATCAGTCCCGATCTCGACTGCGCCTGGGTGCTCATCATCGAGCGGATGGAACGGCTGGGCACCCTGGATCAGCTCGACGAGATTCTTGCTCCGCGGGACTGGTCCACTTCTCGCCACGGCGGCCCCCGTCGGCTGGTGCGGGAAGAGATGGTGAGCGCGGCCGAGGGGGCCGAGAAGGCGCGGTCGGCTTCTTCGCAGGCCCCACCGCCCGGCGTCGGCTCGTGAGGGGTTGGGGGCCGGGGACACCAGCGGTAGCGACAGAGGCGATGCCATGAAAAGTGGAAGCAACCTGGAACGGGTCTTGGCGGAGGGGCATTTTGCGGTCACCGTGGAGATCGGCCCCCCGATGGACGCTAACGGCGAGGAGGTGCTCGAGAAGGCTCGCCTGCTCAAGGGACTGGCCGATGCTTACAACATCACCGATAACCAGACCGCGGTCGTCCGCCTGTCCAGCATCGCTGCCGCCGCGCTGATCATGCGCGAGGGGCTGGAGCCGGTAATGCAGATGACCTGTCGGGATCGAAACCGCATCGCCATCCAATCTGACATCCTGGGGGCGGCAGCCCTGGGCATCAGGAACTGCCTGTGTATCGCTGGGGACCACCAGTCCTTCAGCGCCGCGGGGAGGCTCAAGGGACACCCCGGCGCCAAAAACGTCTACGACGTTGACTCTATCCAACTGCTGGCCATTCTCAAAGGGTTGCGCGACGATGGCCGCCAGCAAGGAGGGGACCCCCTGGAGGTCAGGCCGGCCCTCCTGATCGGCGCCGCCTGGACGCCGATGGGTGACCCGACGGAGTTCCGTCCGCTGCGGCTCAAGAAGAAAGTGGAAGCAGGGGCGGACTTTATTCAGACCCAGGGCGTGTACGATGTGGAGCATTTCCGCGAGCAGATGAAGCGGGTAGTGGATATGGGCTTGGCCGAGCGCACGGCCATCCTGGCCGGCATCATAGTGCCCAAAAGCCTGGGGATGCTCAAGTATATGGACAGCGCCGTGGCCGGCGTCTCCGTTCCCCAGGAGCTCATGGACCGGATGTCCGCGGCCCGTAAGGCCGCCGGTGACGACAAAGCCCAGGCCCGTCACAATCAGGAAGAGGAAGGCATCAAGATCACGGTGGAACTGATTCAGCAGGCCAGAGAGGTGGACGGCGTGCGCGGGGTGCACATCCAGGCCATCGAGTGGGAAAACCGGTTGCCCCGGATCGTAAAAGAGGCCGGACTCCTACCCCGGCCCCAGCCGACGTCCGTACGGACGGAGACGAAGCCCTGAGCGTGACGGCACGCCGGCCTCGCCTGGGCGAGGGATGGGCCGGCAGGAAGATGGTGGCGAACGTCATTGTGAGTTGTGTGGCGGATAAGCTTGGAGGGCGATGATGGCTCAGGCGAAGATCCTGGTGGTCGACGATGACCCGGACGACCTGAAGATGATCTCTATGATTCTTCAGCCCGAGGGCTACGAGGTGGTAACTGCCGAGAACGGCCGTGAGGCGCTCGAGAAGGTGGAGTCGGAAGATCCCGACCTCATCATTCTGGACGTGATGATGCCTGAACTGGACGGGTTCGCCGCCTGCGCCAAGCTCAAGAGCTCCCCCGAGAGCAAAGGTATACCTGTGATACTGCTGACGGCCGTGGCCAAACGCATTCAAGACACCAAGTACCCGCTCGACGGCGTCCTGCGGGCGGAAGCCGAGGAGTACCTGGAAAAGCCCACCAAGCCGGAAGACCTGCTGGAGGTGGTGGCTCGGATGCTCCGGTCGTTCGGCTCTGCCCCGGACGGTGAGCCTGTCGAACCGTAGGAAGGTGGGCGATCGGCTCATACGAGTCCGTATGGATTGGTCGCCTGTTGGGCCGACGTCCGTACGGACTATGGCGGAGTCGGCTCCGTGGGGGCGAAGGAAGGAGTTGATGGCGCGAGCACTGAAAACGAACTGCTGGGAGTTGAAGGGCTGTGATTACGGTCCGGAGAGTCCTGAGCCCTGCCCCGCCGCTTCCGACCTCACTTCCCACGGCACCAACCGAGGCATCAACGCCGGTCGCATCTGCTGGACCGTGCCCGGGACGCTCTGTGATGGGCTCGTGCAGGGCGCCTTCCACGAGAAGCAGCAGTTGTGCCTGAGTTGCGGGTTCATCGAGCAGGTTCGCCGGGAGGAGGGTGAGGGGTTCCGCTTCCTCAAGTTGGCCCGGGGGGTGAAGGACCCTCGGAGTCTGCGGGCCAAGTTAGAGCAGGTGGAAGCGCTCGAAGCCATCCACCAGCAGCTCAGCAGTCGATTCGACCTGGCCCGGGTCTTGGCCGGGATAACCGAAGAGGCCAAACGAGCCACCCACGCCCAGCGCAGTCTGGTGCTCCTGAAGGAGCCCCCACCCTCGGGAAAAGGACCGCCCCAACTGCAAGGGCGGTTCACCGTGCGTGGCCGGGAAGTCGACGTCGCTATCCCTGTTGACGATACCAGCGCCGTGGGGTGCGCGGCGCTGAACAACGTCTCCGTCAACGTCAAGGATGCCTACACTCCCCGCCGACGCAAGCCGGGTGAGAGTCCCTTCAGCAAGCGTTTCGACCGGGCCTGCCGATGCAAGACTCGCTCCCTGCTGGCCGTTCCCATCCGCGACGCGGACGACCAGGTTGTCGGGGTCATCACTGCGGTCAACAGTGACAAGGGCTACTTCTCCCAGGACGACCAGTGGTTCCTGGAGCACTTCGTCGTCGAGGCCTCTCTGGCCTTGGAAAAGGACGCGCTGCTCAAAGCGAGCGCCTCGACCATGGCCCTGGCCAGCATCGGGGAGACGGTCGCGGCGCTGAGCCATTGTATCAAGAACATCGCCCACACCTTGCGGGGAAGCTCCTACATCATCAAACGGGCCCTCGAGCGCGACCGGATGGAGGACGTCCGCTCCGCCTGGGAGTTGCTGGACCGCCACGTGGAGCTGCTGGCCGACCTGGCCAGCGACGTCCTCACCCAACCGTTCGGCCCCCCGGGTCATCCCGACGCCTTTGTGGTGGCCGACCTCAATGAGACGGTCCGCAACGCGGTCAGGCTCTTCGAAGGGGAGGCTCGGGCCCGGGCCGTGGAGCTGGTGCTCAGGCTTGGTCGTGGCCTTCGCCGGCGCCGGTTCTCCAAGCGGGGCATCTACCGGGCGGTGGTCAACCTCATCATCAACGCTCTCGAGAGCGTCCCTCACAGTGGCGGCCAGGTAGTGGTGGCCACCCGGAAAAGCCGCGCCGGTGAAGCGGTGATCACCGTGTCCGACAATGGGTCGGGGATGGACGAGCGGACCCGACAGGCGCTCTTGGCGGGCGTACTAGACCCCGGTAGGGTGAAAGGAACGGGCCTGGGTCTGGCCACGGTTCGCAGCATCGTTGAGAGGCACCACGGTCGCATCACCATCCAATCCAAGCCCGACAAGGGCTCCCGCTTCCGCATCTACCTTCCGGCCGAGCCCCAGTAGCCGGCTGGCCCACTTCCACTGGCTTCGCTCCCATTGGCGCGCATCCCTGAACCGATAGAGGCTGCCGACGACAGCGTGGAGTGGGGCGCCTACCGCGGTGAATCCAGGGGCATGGCCAGCGGCTCGTGCCAGTCAACGACCCGGACCGAGTCGTAGGCCATGATCTCGCTGGTATTGAAGAACATCTTGGGATTGGCCACCGCGTAGCGGACGTAGCGGGCCTCCACCGACTTCTGGAAGATTAGGGGGAAGACCCACGACTGGAAGCGCCCGCGCTCGGGCATGATGAAATCGCCGTCCACGTCTTTGTGCTTCATCTTGGTCACAATGCTTCCCTGGGAAGTAAACGTCTTACCGTCGGCGGAGGTCAGGACTTCCACCTGGCAGAAGGGGCCGTTGTAGAAGTCGTATGGATAGCCGGTGATGTGCATGCGCACAGCAACCACCTTATGCACCTCTTCCAGGTTGAGCGTGATGACGGGGTTCTGGCCGGGAGTCCAGATGGGGCCTTCCCGGTATGTCGTCCCGCCACCGTAGGTGGAAGCGACCGATTCGTCCGTCAGTTTGGTCATCTCCGGGTCGCCGCCCTCCCAGTTGTCGCCCGACGGAATGCTGAAGGTGTACTTCTTGCCCAGGGCGAGGTTGCTTCCCCAGATGTGAGTTTTGCGGACGAAAGGCGCAGCATCCAGGTCTACGCCGTCCGAGTAGCCGTAGGTCACGTCCGATGCCACACCTTTGAGATTCACCCGCACCCAGTTTGTCCGGGGCAGGTCGTCACCGCCGACGCTGATGAAGTAGCGCTGGCGGGGTTCGGTGATGAGCTGGGTGTGTGAGCGTTCCGTCCACTCACTCTGGTGCAGCTCACTCCAGTTGTAGGTCACCTCCAGCGGTTCGAAGCCAGCTTCGGGTGGACGATAGTTGACTGTCATCCGCACGGAGTAGACCGAGCAGCCGCTGTAAGCGCCGGCGGCGGAAGAGGTCAAGGTGTAGCGGACCAGGACCCGGCGGGTGCCCGCGGGCAGCTTCACCGTCTCAAAGTGGACCACGTCCCAGGGCGGCTCCGTGTCTGTCAGCGTCCACTGCTCAGTCCAGGTCTTGCCTTCGTCGGTGGAGTGCTCCAGGGCGATGCTCGACTTGGGGGCGCGGTTGTAGAACCGGCCGCCGTAGGTAAGTTCCGTCATCTCCCCCGGCGATGCCACCTCATACACGATGTCCCCCGTGCCTGGCTCCTCTAACCACAGGCACCCGTGCCAGGACGAAGCATCCCCGCTTTCCACGTTCGTGCTCGAGAAGCAACTTCGCTTGAAGGCATTATTCTGGAGTTCAGGCCAGACGAGGATGGTGTCGGTTGATTCTCCCACGACCACGTCGATGGTGTTTCGGCCCAGACCCAGAGTGGGCAGCGTGAGTTTGTTGACTTGGGTGAGAGTGCGCAGTTCGGCCTTCTTCAATATGCTCTGGCCGGTCAGCGTGACCTTGACCAGGAACTGATGGCTCCCGGCAACGCCGTCAACTGACACTTCCGCTGTCTGCTCGCCCGGGAACTCGGACTGCCAGGCCTCTCTCCACGAGTGACCGTGGTCCGTCGAGACGGCCACCGAACAGGAGGCGTTCTCGCCCGGCAGATCAAGGTCGAGGAGCGCCTTCGCGCTGGTGACGATGTTGGCGCCGTTGACCCGGAAAATGGCCACGCCCGCCGTATCGGCACGGGCGACCTTCATCCCCTCGTCGGACAAAACAACGTTCGTGGCGTCGTAGACGTCATCGAGCGTGTCTTGCCTCGTGAGGTCGGGACGAAAGACCCAGAGGCCGTTGCCGAAGGTTCCCAGCCCCTGGGGGCTCTTGCCGTTTTCCAGGGGAAGGTAGTACTCGGGCGACTCGCCGAGCGGAGTCGTGTGCCGGGTGTAGGTCTCGTTGGCCCGCAGGTTGAGTACGTACCGGTGCCCCAGTTCGAAGCCGTTGTAGTAGTAGCGGTACTTGAGGGCATTGGGATTGAAACAATGCGCGCCCTCGTACCTGAGCGACCGCTGTGTGTCCGCGCCGGTGAGAAACCCGTAGGGGCTGGTGGCGCCGACACAGTGAACAAGCGCGGCGTGCGCGTCTTCCGTCCTGCCGTGTGACGCCTGGCAGGCTCCGGGCTTGCCGATGTCCTCGACACCGGCCACCGTTTCGCCGTCGCACAGGGTGTAATACGCGCTCATCGAGTTGTCGAACATGTGCCAGCGGTCGTCGTAGAAGCACTCGCTCACGGTGTGCGATGCGATGTCCCAGAACTTCACCGGAAGCCCCATCGAGTGCCAGATGCCACAGTTGATGCCGGCATAGTCGCTGCAGTACGAATAGCCGAAGTCGTTGAAGAACATGATGGGGTCCTGCACCGGAGTGCCGTGGATGATGGGGTGCGGGGTCTGCCGTCGGCAGCGGGTGAGCCAGCGCCATATGGCCTTGCACTGGGCGTCGGTGGTGTCGTGGGGCGAGGTGACGCTGTGGATGAAACTTTCCATGTCCGAGAAATCTGGTCGGCTGTCCGAGATCACCCTGATGTTACACACTTCCCCAAAGAGGACCCCTGCCCGGGCCAGCACCAGCAGTCCCACGACGGCCCACACCCGACGACTCATAGCAGTCCCTCTCCTGCGGATCCGTTGGACCGGACTCACCCGGTCTTGCCAGGGTCCCCCACACCTGTCGCGTCACAGCGCCCTTCGAAACTGAAACAATCTCTTATACAGGATTGCAGGCGCATTGTTAACTGCGATCTCGCCAGGTCGTGCAACTCGTATGAGAAGTAGATGCTTTTCGGGCGTCTGTGGGGATGGGGCTTGAGCAGAAGTCCAGTCAGGCTACAATGTGTCCCGGGACAGGCGGCAAGAAAACCGATGGGAAGGAGCACCAGTATGGCCCAGGGGCTGCTCGGTCGTTCGGTGCTGGATTGGCCTACGGGGGTTACGGTGTATGAGCCGGAGAAGTGCTTCAACGGCTACACGGTGGTCGTGCCGTATCGGTCGCAACTCATGTTCCTCATTGACATGTCGGGCCGCGTGGTGCACGTCTGGAACGCCCACCCGGAAGGGCTCTGGCAGTCGTCCTTCCTGGAGCTTCTGCCCAACGGAAACTGGATCACGTTGAACTACCTTCGCGGCCGACTGGGCGACGTCCAGGACCCCACCATTTCGCTGCAAGCGCGTCGTCAACACACCACACTGGACGAAGTGGTGGAACTGGACTGGGACGGCAACGTCGTCTGGAAGTACGCCAGCGCCGAGGGCTGGCTTCTCCACCACGACATGGCCCGCCTCCTGAACGGCAACACGCTGATGCTGGTGGAGACGCCCAAAGTGGCTAAGAACGTCTCCGATGAGGAGATTGCTGAGAACTTCATCATCGAGGTGACCCCGGAGGGGGAGGTCGTCTGGGAATGGTACTCCTCGGACCATCACGACGAGTTCGGCTTCAGCGATGAAGCCCGGGCCCTCATCCGCAGGCTGGGCGGCGACTGTTACCACACCAACACCCTGGAAGTGCTTCCCGGGAACGACCTGGCCGAGAAGGACGGCCGTTTCCGCAAAGGCAACATCCTCTCCTGCCAGCGGAGTACCAACCTCATCTACATCATCGAGAAGGACACCGGCGAGGTGGTCTGGCGCTGGGGCACCGGTAACCACCAACTCGTCGGCCCCCACCACCCCACCATGCTGGCCAACGGGAACATCCTCATCTACGACAACGGCGGCCAGGCCGGCTACCCCCCCAGGTGTCGCTTCTACACCCGGCTCGTAGAGATAAACCCGGTGACCGAGGAAGTCGTCTACGAGTACCGCCACGAGCCCTATGTATTCAAGGTGACCTCCAAGTTCTTCAGTGCCTCCTGGGGCTCGGTGCAGCGACTTCCCAACGGCAACACGTTCTCGTTGGATTGCCACAAGGGTCGGCTCTTTGAGGTGACGCCCGAGGGGGAGATTGTCTGGGAGTACATCAGTCCTTTTCAGTGGAACCGGGGGACGGCCATGGTGGAGTCGGGCATCTATCGGGCTTACCGCTACGGTTACGACCAAGCGCCCCAGGCTGACCCCTACTTCATGCAGACCGACGGCCACCTGGGCGTGCCCAGGGCCGAGGTCACGCTGTCGCCCAATCTGGGGCTGCCGTCAAACGACCTGCCGTAAGCGACGTGCCAGCGCCGCCCGGGAACGAGCAGGACTCAAGGTCAGGAGGCACTCGCCTCAGCGCGCTTCAGCCCGCAGGCGGGTCGCTCGGCGCGCACGCTCACGCCCGCCCGCGGAGGTCGTCACTGTGAACCGACGAGCACCAGAACTTCTCGATGTACCCCACCACGAGCGCCGTCCCCTGGTCATGGCTCAGGTAGGGAGGCATGGCCGGGTTGTAGATGCAGTCGGTCAAGTCCCGGACCAGACACACGTCCAGACCCCAGGTCACCATGGCCTTGACTGCGAAGGTCCGGTGCAGCACACACATGTTCGTGTGCACCCCCATGATGAGGAGGTTGGTGATGTCCTGGTGATGGAGGAAGCTGTAGACCTCCCGGCCGCTGTCTGAAATCACGTCGTCGTCGGCGATCTCGATGGCCGGATGCTGGCGGGTCCAGGCCCGAAAGCCCACGACCTCATTGGTGTCGGAACCGTTCTCCCGGGCGTCGAAGGGAAGGGGCGGGTTGGGATGGTACCTGGGTACGGGCAGTCTCGCCTGGGGGACGGCCAGCATGCGCTTGCGGGCCGGGTGCTCGGCGTAGAAGTCGATGGTGTCTGACGGTGAGTGAATGATGTGGATGCCCCGGGAACGCGCCGCCTTCACCACCTCGTTCATCTTTGGGGCCATGGCGTCCACTCGGTCGGCCGCTCCGCGGAAGGAGTGGTCATCCCACATGTCGCAGATGAGGATGGCCGTGGCAGCGCAGGGCATGTCCTTCTTTTCCGTCACGACTTCCCACCGGTTCCAGCCCCGTTCGTTCTGGGTCAGGACTTGGCTCCTCAGTGTGAGTTCGAGCACATCGTTTTTCGCCATCCCTTCTTCCTCGCTTTCATCGCTGGTTGCAGCGCCACCGGAACGTTGACCCCCACCTCCATATCGTGACCTGCGCCCCACGGCTTCGCAAGCACTTCCGGAGTTGACTCATCTCCACTTTTGAGACGGTGGAGAGGGGGAGTGATCCGGAGAAGCGAGGGTACCTGAGCGAGGTCTGCAGCGGTTCGGCCACAGGAGTGCCAAGGGCGGACGGACCTAAGGGTCCGTCCCTACAGGTGTTAAGTCTGGCCAGCTGGTGTAGGGACGGGGCTTCAGCCCCGTCCGCACAGCGCTGAGCAGCCGGTATCGCCCGGCTTTGTCTGCTGTGGCTCGCAGAGCCTCCTCTGGTGCCGACTACCTTCAACTTGTTAGGGTCTCACCGGTGGGCCAGTTCCTTGCTCAGGTCCAGGTAGAGCTTGACGGCTCGGGGTGGGACATTCCAGGGGATGTGGTTGCCGATGGACATCAGGTATCCGCCCGTCATCTGCGCGGTCTCGACCATCTTCCTCACCATAGCCTCTATTTCTTCAGGGCTGTTGCGTGAGAGGATGCGGTTGTCGCCCCCACCTGCCAGCACGCAGTTCTCGTGCTTTCGGGCGATTGTGCGAAAGTCGGTGTAGGGCTCGGTGACGATGCCCGAGGCGCCGCAGGCAAAGACGTCGTCGGCGTAGGCGTCGATGCATCCGTCCGTCATGAAGATTGCCCTCTTGCCTGCTGCTCTGAGCAGCCCCCAGAACTCCTCGTATCGGGGGAAGATGTACTTGTGCATCCAGGAGGGGGAACACACCGGCCCGCGTGTGGTTACGATGTCGTCATGGCAGACCACGAAGTTGACCGGCAGACGTGCGAAGACCCGGAACACGCGCCGGTTGATTTCGGCGAACTCGTCCATGAGGCGCTCAAAGCGCGCATCCAGGCACGTCTCCAGGAACAGTTCCCAGCCGAACGTCAGCAACGGCCACATGAACATCGTGTTGTAGAAAGACACGGTCGCCGTGGACCCGTCGGGGGCTCTGTCTTCCCATTCAGCCGGGTGGTGCCGGCGGTATTCCTGGTAAAGTTTCTCCTCGTCCGAATAGTCGCGTGATTCTACGACGGGCAAGTGGGTGAAGTCGGCGTGTTCCAACGGCGAGAACGCGAACACGTCCTCGGCGCTCTTGAAGTGCTTGCCCCAGTCCCAGTAGTTGGTAAGTCCGTCGCCCCAGCGGACCCGCTGTCGTCCCTCTTCGTCGGCGACGGAACTCCGTTCGCCGAGGGTAACTTCGGGCCGCTCCCCGGGTTCGTCGGTTTCGGGCACCGGTAGTTCCAACTGCGGATAAAGCTCCCGCATTTTGAGTCGGCACTGGCGGGGATGCTCGTACCAGTCGATGCCGGTGATGTAGGTTTCTGCGTCGGGACAGGACCAGTGTTCCCAGTGCGGGATGCGTGCCGGCGCCTTGCCCAT
>CBDVDV010000120.1:0-11601 GCA_965372835.1 uncultured bacterium
TAGAAACTGCCTGTGACCACGAGCATATCCCCGGGTTGACAGAGGCTCCGAGCCAGGTCGAAGGCTTTGGGGACGTCGCTCTCAGCGTGGACTTCAGTGCATCCTCCTTCCCGGGCCAGGTCTGCGATGTCCTCGGGCTTGGCTGAACGGGGGCTGAGGTTGGTGGTGGCCACCAGAGCGCGGGCCAGCGGGAGCACCTCCCGAAGCGTCCCGGCCACGTCCTTGTCGGCAGCCATCCCGAAGAGCAGCACCACCGGTGGGTTGCCGAAGTGCAAGCGCAGGGCATCGGCCAGGGCCCGGGCCGATGCCGGGTTGTGCGCTGCGTCAAGGATGAGTGTCGGCTCCCCCGGAAGCACTTCCACGCGGGCGGGCGCCCGTACCTCCGCCAAGCCCTGAGCGACGGAAGCATCGCTCAGAAGGAGTCCGGCCCGCTCGGCCGCCAGTTCGGCCGTGGCGACAGCCACGGCAGCATTGACGGCCTGATGGGAACCAAGGAGCCCGAGCCTCAGACCCCGGCGCCAGCCTCCGGGAGTGCGAATGGCGAACCCTAATCCCAACGGCTCCTCTGCCCGGACCCCACCCGCCTCGAAGTCCCGGTCGGCCAGCAGGAATGGGGCGTCGAGTTTCCGGGCACGCTCTTCGATGACCGTCAGGGCCTCTCGGGCCTGCGGGCCGCTGACCACAGGCACACCCGGCTTGATGATGCCGGCCTTCTCGCCGGCGATGGATCGTAAGGTGTCACCCAACTGGATGGTGTGATCGACGCTCACCGTGGTGATGACACTCACCAGAGGCGTGACCACATTGGTGGCGTCCAGGCGACCACCCAGCCCCACCTCCACCACGGCCAACTCCACGGTCTGCCGGGCGAAGTGCAGGAAGCCGAGCGCAGTCATGATCTCGAAAAAGGTCGGTGGGTGATCCGGAAAGCGCGGCCGGACCGCCTCTACCGCTCCAGCCACATCGTTCATCCCCAGACAAAAACCTTCCCGGGAGATGAGCGAGCCGTTGACGGTGATCCGCTCGCGCAGGTCCACCAGGTGTGGCGAGGTGTACAGCCCGACCCGAAGACCGGATGCCCGGAAGATGCCGGCGAGCATAAGAGCAGTCGAGCCTTTGCCTTTGGTGCCGGTGATGTGGATGGTGGGGAATCGGCGGTGTGGGCCATCCAACTCGGTCAGCAGGGCTTCCATTCGAGACAGGTCGTGGGTGGTGAGGTCGTAGCGGTAGGTGGACATCTTCTCGTAGTCGGTAGTGGTGAAGAGGTAGTCGAGCGCTTGATCGTAGGTGTTGAAGCGAGCAGACACGCTCAGGCCTCCATCAACTGCGCACAAAGCGCTTTCCTGCCAGTTGAACCACCAGGTGCTTGAGTTCCAATGAGAAGAGCGTCGCCGACACCGCCGAGGTGGGAAGGCCGACCCGGCCGATGATGTCATCAACGCCGCGGGGGTCACTGTCCACCCCAGCCAACACCCGCTGCTCCTCCTCGCTCAAAGCCAGAAGTCGAGGGTCCTTGACCTCCTCGCCTTGCGCTGTGACCACAGCCCGCTCCAGCGGGCCCAGTTCTTCCAGAATGTCCTCCACCGTCTCCACCAACTTGGCCCCGTCCCTGATGAGCCGATGGCACCCCGCAAAGGAGGGCCGGTCTACGGGGCCGGGCACGGCGAAGACTTCCCGTCCCTGCTCCAGGGCCCAGCGAGCCGTAATAAGGGAGCCGCTCCGCCGGGCCGCCTCCACCACCACCGCTCCCAGCGATAGTCCGCTGATGATGCGGTTGCGACGGGGGAAGTTCTTGGCCAAGACCGGGAAGCCCATCGGGTGCTCGCTCAGAATCGCCCCCTGACCGGCGATGCGCTCTGCCAGCCCGGTGTGCTCCTCGGGGTAGACCTGACTGAGCCCACACCCCATCACCGCCAGCGTTCGCCCCCCTCCTTCCAGCGCCCCTTCGTGCGCAGCGGCGTCGATTCCCCGGGCCAGCCCACTGACCACAGTGAAGCCCGCCCGGGCCAGAGCCGAAGCCAGTCGGCCGGCCTGCTTTCGACCGTAGTAGGAAGACCGCCGGGCACCCACCATGGCCACCGCCAACGCATCGGCAGGTCGGAACTCACCCCGAACGTAGAGCACCAGCGGCGGGTCGAAAATGCTGGCCAGCAGATCGGGGTATTCTTCCTCATCCAGGGTGATGAGGCGCACGCCGGCTTGGTCGGCTTGCTCTTTCTCCCGCGCCACCTGCTCAGGAAGGTCAGCCTGGTGAAGCCGCTCGATATGCCTGGACCGCAAACCCTCAATGCGTGCGAGGTCACCGTCGGGCAGCCCGAAGATGGCCCGCGCCGAGCCGGCGCGGGCCCGCAGCCGGCGATAGAGGACGTTGCCGACCAAGCCCGTCAGGTTCAGGGCGATGAGGGCGTCCGGTTCGCTCTCAAACACAGCGGGCCCTCTCGATGGCCTGGGCGATGAGCCTGCGGTCAGGGTCAGCAACGATCTCCACGGCGCCTATCCGTACGGGAAGCACCAGCCTCAACTGTCCGGCCAGGGTCTTCTTGTCCCGGGCAAAGCAGGCTATCAGTTCGCCAACCCCCAACTCCGTCGGCATCGCCACCTCCAACCCCAGGCGACGCAGAAGCGCCACCTGCCTGTCCGTCACCTCGGCAGGCACCATCCCCAACTCCTCGGCCAGCAGGCTGGCGCAGACCATGCCAATGGCCACGGCCTCACCGTGGCGGAAGCGCTGGTACCCGGTCAGGACCTCCAGGGCATGGGCGAAGGTGTGGCCGTAGTTGAGGATGGCCCGCAGGCCCACCTCCCGCTCGTCCTCCTGGACGACCTGGGCTTTGAGTTCACAGCACCGACGGATGACCGCTGCGGTCACCGCGGGCTCCAGGGCTAGGAGTTCCTCGGCGTGGTCCTCCAGGTGGGCGAAGAACTCGGTGTCGAGGATGACGCCATACTTGACCACCTCCGCCAGCCCCGCCCTCAGTTCCCGGGCAGGCAGGCTGCGAAGCGTCTCCGGGTCGATGACGACCAGACAGGGCTGATGGAAGGCCCCGACCAGGTTCTTCCCCTGGGGGAGGTCCACGGCCACCTTGCCGCCCACGGAACTGTCCACCGCGGCCAGGAGCGTCGTCGGCACCTGGACGTAGGGCACCCCACGCATGTAGGTGGCGGCCACGAAGCCGGCCAAGTCGCCCACCACACCCCCACCCAGAGCCACCACGACCGAGCGACGGTCCAGGCCGGCACCCAACAGGGCTGAGTACAACTCACCCGCCTGGGGGAGGCTCTTGGCCTCCTCACCCGGCGAGACGGCGACGGTCGTGGTGTCGAGGCCCGCCTGTTCCATCGAGTCAGTTACGTCCGCGCCGTAGAGGCCCTTGACCGTCTCGTCGGTGATAACGGCGACGCACGAAGGCTCCACCACCTCCTGCACCCGCTGGCCGACCTGGTGGCGCAGACGCTCACCGATGAGGATGTCGTAACTGCGCTCACCCAACTCGACGCGAACCCGCTCCTCTGCCATCACCGTCCCCCTGACCAGGCAAGCGAAACCGAACCGGCTGCCGACTCCAGCCCAGCCAGAATCGAAGAGCCACGAACAGGACCAGGGCCATTCCCACGGCTACTGCCAGCCCCACGAGGGCCTCGCCGGCCTTGCCCCGGACAGCGGCCGGCGGAGCCGGGAGCAACCGGCTGGCGACGAGCAGAGGCGCCTCCTCCCAGGTTCCTCCCCTGCTCTGGTAACGCCAAATCTTAAAGAACACCCCCCGGACCCGCGCGCCTTCCCCTCGCTCCCAACCCCGCGGCTCCCCAGTGACGACGGCGGTCACCAGTCGGTCGGCCTCGTCAACGAGGTGGACAAGCAAGACCGTCTCCAAGCCCGAAGGATTGCCCGGGAGTTCCCAGGCAGCCGTCTCCAACACCGCCCCGAGCACCTCTACCATACGGCCGCGAAACCGATGGGGCGACCTCTTCAACTCATCTGGCGTCACCTGGGGAGCAGGCGCCTCCCAGGCCTGCTCCGGCAGCGTTGCCACCCGCGCCAGGAGCCGGTAGAAGGCCACCCCCTCCACCGGAGCCCCGTCCTCCACCTGCTCCTCGAACCTAACCAGGACTTCGACCTCACCGGGGCCCTGCGAGGTGCCCACCCGGCTGCCCATCCCCTCAGACCCCACCCCCGCCGCCAGGAACAGGGCCACGGGGAAGAACCCGTACCACCAGCGAGACGAGCAAGCATCAGGGAGCCAACCCACCACCCATTCCTCCCATCCCGGGCTCCTGCTTTTTATAGCGGACGGCTTTCTGTAGGTCAAGCGGCGCCCGCTTGCCCGCCGGGCTGTTCGCTGGTAGTCTACAGGGGAGTCGGCCAAGAAGGAGCATTGTCGATGGACGTTGTCGAGGAGGAAGGCCACGTCGCTGAAATCTCAGGGCAACGGGTCCAGGTGGTCGTGGAGAGGAGGCGGGCCGAGGTCTGTGAGCACTGCGGTCTGTGCTTCCGTCGACCTGACGGCTCCTACCAGGTGGAGGCCGTGGCCGAGGTGCCCGCTCGCCCCGGCGACCGGGTGGTCCTCAGGATCGAACAGCCGGGGGCGCTCACCGTGACGGTGGCGGTATTCCTGGTGCCGGCGGCGGCGCTGGTCGCGGGACTGGTGCTGGGGGGCTACCTGAGTAAAGGGCTGGCCGTGGGGGAGTGGCGTAACCTGATTCAGGCGATGCTGGGCCTGGGGGGAGCCGGCCTAGCGTTCTTGGGATTGTACCTCTACGACCGGCAGCTACGCGCGCGTCGGCGGAAGCAGCCTCCACGCATCGTCCGGGTGCTGGAGCCGGGGCCCGGCGAGCCGCCAGCGCCTGCGGGGTCCTGAAGCCGCTGGACACCGACCCCAAGGGAAACGAGGGGAGCCAACCTCTTTTGCCGGTCGGCTCCCTCAGGACTCTTGGCGTGCAAGTGCAGGCTACTCGAGCTTAATGGCCTCCACGGGGCACTCGACGATACAGGCCTCACACTCGGTGCAGAGGTCCTGGTCGATGACGGCCTTGTCGTCCTCCATGGAGATGGCCTCCACGGGACAGACGGGCACACAACTCTCACACCCCACACAGACATCCTCATCAACAACGACGGCCATGGCGCTTCTACTCTTGATGCCCGGTTGTCCCAACCTTGCCTGAGTCGACGCTGGACTCGCCCGGCGGCTCACACAGCGACCACCTGGGTCACCTCGGGAATCCGCTCCTGGAGCAGCTTCTGAACGCCGAACTGCAGGGTCATCTGGGCGCCAGGGCAGCCCGCGCACGCCCCCTTGAGTCTGACCTTCACCACGCCCCCCTCCTCCACGTCCACCAGTTCGATGTCTCCACCATCGGCCTGGAGACGGGGGCGGATCTCTTCAATGACCGCTTGGACCTGTTCGCGCATTCCTATTCTCCTTGACTCAACTTGAGCTTTCGCACACGCCTTTCATATTCAGTTTAACCGCGTCGACGATGGCCCGCAACGCTTTTCCTGAACGGAACGCCTGGAACACTGGGCAGGGGCACGTAAGTTGCTCGCCCGGCGGATGCAGACGCACGACTTCGCACTCGATGGTCTTCAGGTAATAGCGTCGACGCACCTCTGCGTCATCCAAGATGCCGCCGAAACTGCGGTTGGGGTCCTTGTAGATTCGGTGGCAGGGGATCTCCTTGATTCGGAAGCCCAGGTGGGCGGCCTGCGCCCAAAGCTGCAGGGGCATGGCGTAGCCAAACTCAGTGATGTCCAGGTGACGAAGAGCCTTGGTCTGGTAGGCCTTGTAGCCACAAAAGGCGTCTGTGAGTTCAAGTCCACAGACCTCGCGGACCACAGCGCAGATCTCCCGGTTGATACGCCGACGTTCCGGCGGGGCCGGGTCGGCGCCCGGCAGCTCGTCCAGATAGCGAGACCCGGAGATGATATCATGCTCTGGAATCTCCCGCAGAAAGGCCGGGATGAGAGCCGGGTCGTGCTGCTCGTCGGCGTCCATGGTGATGAGGTAGTCGTAGCCCCGGCGGATGGCGAAGTCGAAGGCATCGGCCAGGCTCTTCCCATAGCCCGCGTTCTTCGGATGACGGATCAGGTGAATTCCCTGCTCACGGTCGAGCACTTCGCTGGTTCCGTCGGTAGAGCCGTCATCGACCACCAGGAGGTCGCAGGCATACCCACGCGCCGTCTCCAGCACGCGCTGGATCGTGGGCGCCTCGTTGTAGACAGGGATGGCTACGACGGAATCGTACTCCATTTTCTTGTCGCCCTCTTTCACGGGCAAGAGAAGCGCTCCCCCGCTGACGAAGAAGCGCCTCGTTCAATGCTGTACTTGTGCCCTTCAGCCGAACCAATGCCGGTGCGCCCCGGTCACCGAGGACAAGCCGTCTCAGTCGCCTGGGGGCGCGGCCTCCTGGCCAAGAACGGCCTCGCGGAAGGCCTCCAAACCGATCTGCTCGATGTGGCGGCCCAGCCGCATGCGCAGCCCCTTGTCCACCACGTAGTTGACGATGCGGTCAACCAGCGCCAGGCCTTCCTCGTCACTCAGTCCCTCAGCCAGCACATCACCGATGCGCGGTGCCGGTCCGACACAGCCACCCACGTAGAGCGTCCAGCCGGCCTTGCGTCCGGCCAGGCCGATGTCGCGCACCGGGGCGTCAGAACAGTGCATGGGACAGCCGCTCACGGCCATCTTCATCTTGCAGGGCATTTGCACGCCCAAGTACTTCTCGTGCAGTTTCAACCCCACGCCCACGGAGTCCTGCATGCCCCGTTTGCAGAAGGTCGTCCCCGGGCACACCTTCACACTGCGCACGCACAGGCCGATGGCATGGGCCGGGTTCATTCCCAGGTCCTGCCAGATGGTCTCCAGTTGCTCTTCCTTCAGGCCGACCAGAGCAATACGCTGGGCGCCGGTGAGTTTGATGGCGGCCACCTGATACTTCTCGGCCACGTCGGCGATGCGGCGCAACTGCTCCGGATTGGTCAGCCCGGCCGGCACGTCCACGACCACGGCGAAGGTCTCACCGTCACGCTGCAAGATGGCCGGAGGACGATCACCCTTGGCCATACTGTTTTCCCCCTTGCACTCGTCGGTCGGTCTCAGCCACTCAGCGCGTCCAGCTTGGCCACCAGGGCCTCCTTGGTGTTGAGCCCGACGACCCGGTCCACCTCCTTGCCCTCCCTGAAGAAGACCAGGGTGGGGATGCTCAGCACCTTGTACTGCGCGGCCGTCTTTCGGCTTTCATCCACGTCGAGTTTGCAGACCTTGGCCCGACCGGCCACGGCGGCGGCGAAGTCCTCCAGGATCGGTGCCATGCGCACACACGGACCGCACCACTCGGCGCTGAAGTCCACCACTACCGACCCCTCAGCCCGGATGACTTCGTCAACAAAGTTCCCGTCGTTGACTGCGCTGATGTTGCTCATGCATCAGCCTCCCGTATAGTGGCGGCTCAGCGGGTCCGCCAACTTCCCGTCCTGCTACTCCAGTTCCCTGCGGGCGGCCATGTCGAACAGCACCCGCTCCTTCTTCACATCGATGCCCAGGGCGCGACGCCGCTCGTTGATGTGGTCGATCATCATGGCCGACATCGTCCCCGCCTCCTCGGCCACGGCCCAACGGCCACCCCGGCTCTCGGGGTAACGCTCAAAGAGCAGTTCGCTAACGACCTGGCTTCCGGTGACCGGGAGCCCCACCCCGAAGACGGTAAAGACCCCGCTGGCCACCACGTACTCACCAATGGAGATGGCCTTTTCGCTCATCCACTCCGGAGCAGCCCCGGCGACGGGCAGGTCAGCAATGTCCTCGCCCAGACCGCCCGCCTCCACCATCTTGCTCAGGACCACCAGGATGCGGGAGTTGTCCACACAACTGCCGGCGTGGAGCACCGGGGGCATCCCCGTGGTCTCACAGACCTCGCGCAGTCCCGGGCCGGCGTACTCCAGGGCCGCCTCCGGAACCAGGAGCCCCGCCTTGGCGCAGGCCAGGGCCGAGCAGCCCGTCTGCGCGACCAGGATGTCGTTGCTGATGAGTTCCTTGACCACGTCCACGTGCACTTGGTCGTGAGTCACCTTGGGGTTGTTGCAGCCGACCACACCGGCGACGCCGCGGATTCGGCCGCCGATGATGTTGTCGTTGAGCACCCAGTAACTGCCTCGGAAGTGCCCTCCCAGCATGTACTGGATGTACTCGCTGCTGAAACCGGCGACGAGTTCGGTCTTCTGCTCGGGCACCCGCGCGGCGCCCCGACGGTTCTTGTAGTTCAGGACAGCGGTCTTGACGATCTCCTTGGCCGTCTCCAGGGCGTGATGCTCGTCGAACTGGATGTGGGTGGCGCCGGGGAACTTGGCCTTGGGACTGGTGGTGATGATTTTGGTGTGGACGCAGTCCTTGCTGTCGGTAAGGCTTGGCATAATGCACTGGACGTCAACGACCATGGCGTCCACCACCCCGGTGGCCAGGGCCAGTTCCTGCTGGAGGAAGTTGCCGGCCACGGGGATGCCATGGCGCATGAGAATCTCGTTGGCTGTGCAGCAGATGCCGGCCAGGGTGATGCCCTTGGCCCCCTGCTCCTGGGCCAGTTTGAGCATTTCCGGGTCATCGGCGACCACCACGATCATCTCCGAGAGGGCGGGCTCGTGACCGTGGACGATGACGTTGACGTTCTCAGCCTTGAGCACGCCCAGGTTGATCTCGGCCACCAGCGGTCGGGGGGTGCCGAAAAGGATGTCCTGCAGTTCGGTGGCGATCATGCTGCCACCCCAACCGTCGGCCAAAGCGGCCCGGGAGCCCTGGCGAAGGATGTTCTCCGGGTCGGTGTCCACACCCATGTTGGTGCGGTGCATTATCTCGACGATCTCGCGGTCGATGCCCCGGGGCATGATGCCTTCCCGCCGCCACCGTGCCCGCACCGACTCCGGAGCCATGTTGGTGAAGATGACCTCACCCTCCTGCTGGCCGAACTGGGCCAGGCAAAGTTCCCCCAAGTCGATGGCGATGTCCTTGTTGTCCCGGCCCTCGACCTCGATGCCCGTCTGGGCAGCCACCTGCCGAAGTTTGCGCTCGTCCTTGACCTCGTAGCCTGGGGCCTCGCCCTTGGCCGCGGCCAGGAAGGTGGTGGCGACCTCGCGGCCGTGGTCGGAGTGAGCGGCGGCGCCGGCGGCGACCATACGGATGAAGTTGCGGGCGACAATGGTGTCAGCAGTGGCTCCACAGACGCCCTTATCGGCATTCTTGGAGATGCGGCAAGGCCCCATGAAGCAGATGCGACAACAGATCCCCTGTTCCCCGAAGCGACAGTGACGACCCTGCTTCTCCTGGCGGTCCCAGACCGTCTCCATGCCTTGCTCACGGGCCAGTTCGAGCAGTTCGTTGGTGACCGGGTCCACACTCCACTTCTTCTCACTCATCTTCCAGCCTTTCCTGCTCTGGCCCAGGTGAGGTCCCTACCCAGAAGTTTCCGGCGGCACTGGGGACACAGATACAACCAGTCCTCTGCTGGAACGCCCTTCTCAGCGATGGAGGCCACCTGCCGCGCCGGCGCGAACCGCTCTCCGCACGCCGGGCAGCAGGCCAGTTCCACCGTAGTGTGCCAGCGCTCAAGCCGACGCACCTCCTCGAAGATGACCGGCTGCTCCGGCCCCAGTTTCTTCAGCGCCTCCGACGGGCACACAGTCACGCACGGAGCATCCTCCAGTGGCGACACTGGAGGGGCATGACGAACCCTTCAGCAGCCTCGACCTGGACGCGGGGCAATGGCAGGGGATCCTCGCGCAGGGCTCCCAGGAGGCTCTTGGCCGCTGAGTGAGCCACGGCGCATTCGATTTCACAGGACCGGCACCCCAGGCACTTCTCCACGTCGATATAGATGACCTTCTTCACGGAGCGCACTCCTTCTGCCGACGGTCAGAAGGGGGCCAGACAGGAGGCCATATGGATCTTGGCGCACCTCTCATGAGTTCTCAGCAGCCTTGGTTGTCTGTCGGGCGCGGTAGTCTTCGATGGCCTTGTGCAGGCCGTCGGCGGCCAGGTTGGAGCAGTGCATCTTGTTGGGTGGCAGACCGTCCAAGGCGTCGGCTACGGCCGTGCGGCCGACCTTCATTGCCTCCTCCAGGGTCATTCCCTTGGCCATTTCGGTGATGATGCTGGAGGTGGCAATGGCGGCGCCGCAGCCCAGGGTCTTGAACATGATGTCGGCGATGCGATCATCAACCACTTTGATGGTGATGCGCATCACGTCCCCACAGACGGGGTTGCCGACCTCTCCGACACCGTCTGGGTTCTGGAGCTCTCCCACGTTGCGGGGATTCATGAAGTGCTCCATCACTTTCTGACTGTACATGCTTGCGCGCGCTCCTTCCGAAGCCGGGTTACGAGGCTCCCTGGTGACGTTGGTACAGCGGCGACATTTCTCGAAGCCGGGCCACGATACCGGGAAGTACCCCCAGCACGTGCTCCACGTGCTCGCTGGTGTTCTCCTTGCCCAAGGTGAAGCGGAGACTGCCGTGGGAAATCTCCACCGGTACGCCGATGGCCAGAAGCACGTGCGAGGGCTCGAGCGAGCCCGTGGTACAGGCCGAGCCGCTGGAGACGCACACCCGGTTGTTGTCCAGGCACAGGAGCATGGCCTCTCCCTCGGCCCCTTCCACACAGATGTTGACGTTGCCGGGCAGCCTCTGCTCCGGATGCCCATTCAGACGGATATCGGGAATGCGCTCCTGCAGGCCCTTCCAGAGAAGCCAGCCCAGTCGACGAACTTCCGCCGCCTCCTCGGCCATCTCCGCCCCAGCGATCTCCACCGCCACACCCAGCCCCACGATGCCCGGCACGTTGTCGGTCGAGGCCCGCTTGCCCCGTTCCTGACCGCCGCCGTGCATGAACGACTCGATGCGGACGCCTTTGCGCACGTAGAGCGCCCCCACCCCCTTGGGGCCGTAGAACTTGTGGGCCGAGAGGCTGAGCAGATCACACCCCAGTTCCTCAACGTCCACGGGGACCTTGCCCACCGTCTGCACCGCGTCAGTGTGGAAGGGAACGCCGCGCTCGCGGGCGATGCGACCGATCTCGGCAATAGGCTCAATCGTGCCAATTTCGTTGTTCGCGTGCATCACCGTGACCAGCACCGTGTCGTCACGGATGGCCCCGCCGACGTCGTCCGGGTCCACCAGCCCGTACTCGTCCACCGGGAGGTAGGTCACCTCCCAGCCGCGCTTCTCCAGGAAGTGGCAGGACTCCAGCACGGCGTGGTGCTCGATCTGACTGGTGATGATATGACGACCCTTCTTCTCCTGCGCGTGGGCGATGCCTTTGATGGCCCAGTTGTCACTCTCGGTGCCGCCACTGGTGAAAAAGACCTCTTCGGGCTTGGCTCCCAGGAGGGCAGCGACCTTTCCGCGCGCTTCCTCCTGGGCTTCCGCGGACTTGCGGCCCACGCTGTACATGGTAGCCGGGTTGCCGAAGTACTTCCGGCAGTACGGCCGCATGGCTCGACACACCCGCTCGTCCATGGGGGTGGTCGCCGCGTGGTCCATGTAGATGATGCCCCTGAGAGCCACGGAACTTCTCTCCCCGCCTTCTACTGCCCCGACGTATTGCTAACGCGCTCCCT
>CBDVDV010000121.1:0-11576 GCA_965372835.1 uncultured bacterium
CCTGGCCGCCAGCACCGCCGGCCGGGCCAAGAGGGCCCTGGGCCGGGGCTTCTGACCGGTCTGGCTGGGCTCACGACGTGCACTTGTCGGCGAACTGGACGCGAGGCAAGGGACTGGGAAGTGTGCCTCTTGAGGGCGTTCCTAATGCTCGGTTCCTTTAGGGCCGATTAGGAAGGGAAAAGGGCCGAATCTGCGAACGGCGGCCTTTGGAGCAACCAGCGTTGCAGCCGCGAGGCGTAGAATCGCATGGGAACCAGCAGAGCACATCGAACGGCGCACCTATTCACCATAGGATATGAGCGACGCACGCCAGAGGATTTGATGGCAAGGCTTGGCCATCACGGCATCGAGGTCCTTGTCGACGTTCGGGAGCTCCCCATCAGTCGGAAAAGGGGGTTCTCAAAAGGTCAACTTGGGGCGAGAGTGTCTGCGTCTAACCTGCGGTACGAGCATGTCAGAGAACTCGGCTCTCCACGTGGAGTCAGGAAGCGCTTCAGGCAAGATGGGGATCACGATGCCTTCGTCTCAGCCTTCAGGAAGCACCTGGTTAAGCAGGGCCCAGCGGTCACTGCACTTGCGGAACTTGTGTCTGAAGCCACATGTTGCCTTCTCTGCTACGAGAGGCACCATCTGGATTGCCACCGAAGTGTTGTTGCTGAAGAGGTGCGACAGGTAAGCGACATGGACGTGAGGATCGTTCACCTTTGAGCCGCCACGAGTGGCAACAGAAGCGAGTTCTTATCACCGTATTGGCCTACCCAAATCCCAGTGCCAAGTACCAGGAGGCGAACTGCATAGCCGGCATCGATATCGATGCTCACAACTGGGTCCGCCTCTGGCCAATCCCGTACAGAGACCTCCCCTATTGCGACCGCTTCCACAAGTACGACGTGATTCAGGTGCGCGCCTGCAAGCGCCGGAGTGACTCAAGACCGGAGAGTTGGCGTCCAGACTGCGCCTCGATATCGACGGTCGCAAATCTGTCCGCGGCCAAGGGGTGGCAGGAGAGGAAGCACGTTTTGCTTCCTCTCGCAGATGCGTCAATGTGCCAGATACTGCGTGAGCAAGCCGAGACAGGCAAATCTCTGGGGATGTTCAAACCAAAGGAAGTGGAGGATTTCGTAGTCGAAGATGCGCCTGCGGAGTGGGGTACGAAAGAGCAAGCGGCTCTGGGCCAACTGACCTTCTTTAGCAGGAAGAAAAAGAAGCTTGAAAAGATCCCTCTGGTCTTCAGATATCGCTACTCCTGTGGCGAGCCCCAATGTCGAGGGCACGACCAAACACTAATCGACTGGGAGGTCTGCCAACTGTATCGGAACCTCCGCGATAAAGGCAACGACCTTTCTCAAATCAAAAGCAAGATAAGGGACAAGTTCCTGACAACGCTCTGTGGCAAGAACAGAGACACGTACTTCTTCGTTGGCAACCAGTGGGAACACCCGCGCGCGTTCCTCGTGTTAGGCGTATTCTGGCCACCCAAACGCACGTCCCGGTCAGACGGGCAACCCACACTCCCCTTCGGAGAACCCTAGGTACTCCCGCAGGAACTGAGCCGTGTAGGAGCGGCCGGGCTTTCGGATGAGGTCCAGGGGATGCCCCTGGGCAACCACCCGGCCGCCGGCGTCGCCACCCTCCGGACCCAGGTCGATGATGTAGTCGGCCTCTTTGATGACCTCCAAGTTGTGCTCGATGACCACCACCGTGTCGCCACGGTCGACGAACCGGTGAAGCACCCGGATGAGCCTGTCGATGTCGCACAGGTGGAGTCCGGTGGTCGGTTCGTCCAGGACGTAGAGCGTCGCGCCCACGCTCCGACCGCTCATACGAGTCGCATGACCCATCTCCCTGACCAGTTTCACCCGCTGGGCCTCGCCACCCGAGAGCGTGGGGCTGGGCTGTCCCAGGGTGAGGTACCCGAGACCGATCTCCTCCATCAGGGCCAGGACGCGGTGGACGTGAGGCACGTCGCGGAAGAACTCCTCCGCCTCCTCCACCGTCATGGCCAACACCTCGGCGACGTTCTTCCCCTTGAAACGGACGGCTAAGGTCTCGGTGGTGTAACGGCGACCGCCACAGGCGTCGCAGGTGACGTACATGTCGGGGAGGAGTTTCATCTCCAACTTGAGCCGACCCTGTCCCCGGCACTTCTCGCACCGGCCGCCGCGGACGTTGAAGGAGAATCGGCTCGGGCTGTAGCCCCGGGAGCGGGCCTCGGGAGTCTGGGCGAAGAGTTGGCGGACGTCGCCGAACACACCCACGTAGGTAGCCGGTACCGAGCGGGGTGTCATCCCGATGGGCGACTGGTCCACCTCGGCCGCCCGTCGAAGCAGTTCCGCTCCCCGCAGTTCCCGGTGAAGACCAGCCCGCACCGGCGAGCGAGACAGTTTGTGCTTGACCGCGTTGAGCAGCGTGTCACGGACCAGCGTGCTCTTGCCCGAGCCCGACACCCCGGTCACACACACCAGCGCACCCAGAGGCACCCGCACGGTGATGTCCTTGAGGTTGAACTCCCGGGCACCCACCAGTTCCAGCCAGCCGTTCTCACCGTTGAGAGGCGGGCGGGGGTTGAGCCGCCGGCGCTTTCGTCGGCGAAGGAACTTGCCCGTCACGGACCTCTTGGAGCGTCGAATCCTTCCAGGCTTCCCCTGAGCCACCACTCGGCCGCCTGCCCGTCCGCCGCCGGGGCCCAGGTCGACAACGTGCTCGGCCGCGCGGATGGTCTCCTCGTCGTGCTCCACCACCAGGACGGTGTTGCCCCGTCGGCGCAACTGGCGAAGCACGCGCAGCAGCCGACGGTTGTCCCGCAGGTGAAGACCGATGGTGGGCTCATCCAACACGTAGAGCATCCCGGTGAGGTTGGAGCCCAACTGCGCCGCCAACCTCACCCGACAGGCCTCCCCACCCGAAAGGGAGTCGCTCCGCCGATCCAACGTCAGATAGTCCAGCCCCACTTCCTCCAAGAAGCGCAGCCTGGGCTTGAGTTCGGCCACTATGTCCCGGGCGATGACCGCCTGGCGGCCGCGGAGTTTCAACGACTCAAGCCACGCCGCGGCTTCGCTGACCGACATGGCCGACACCTGGGCGATGTTCCGCCGCCCCAGGCGCACCGCAAGCGCCCGGCTGTTAAGCCTGGCGCCCCTGCACTCCGGACACTGCACCGGCGCAACGAACTGCTCCAGGTAGCGGTCCACCGCTGCCCGCCGGGCGGTCCGGCGAATCCAGCGGAGCCGGGGGATGAGCCCCTCGAAACCGCCTGCACCATCGTCGCCGGCCTCGCCATAAAACAGGGCACGGAGCCTTCCCGTCGGTAGTTCGGCCAGGGGTTGGTCGCGACGGATGTTGAGTTTTCGACAGATCTCCCGAATGAGGGCGCGTTCCTGCTTGCGGTCGAAGACGCCCCCTGAAAGCACCTCCAGTGCTCCGTCCGCGAGCGACCTTCCCAACTCGGGCGCTAAGAGTTCCGGCGCGAAGTCTGAGAAACTGCCGACGCCCTCGCACGTTAGGCACGCGCCGTGCTTGCTGTTGAAGGCGAACAGTTTCGGGTCGGGCTCCTCGTAGGCCTGTTGGCACCGCGCGCAGAAGAGGTGCGTGCTGAAGGTGCGGGGTTCACCATCGGCCACGACCCGCACCGTGCCCCGCCCCAGGCTCAAGGCGTCCCGCAGCCAGCGGCCAAGTTCGCTGCCCCGCCGCCCTACCTGGAGGCGCGGACTCACCAGGTCGACGTCGTGCTCCCGGTAACGGCTCAGTTGAGGAATCCGCTGACTCAGGTCGTACCGTCGACCGTCCACGATGGCGGCCGGGTAGCCACGCTTCAGCGCCCGTTCGAGCAGCAGCCTGTGGAAACCCTTGCGACCTCGCAGGACTGGAACCCACAGTTCAACCTCCTCACCCCTGTACGCGTCCACGATGTGCTTCAGGACCGTGGCCGCTGTAAGGCTGGTGGTCGGCCGACCACACTCCGTACAGTGAACGACGCCCGCCCGGGCGAAGAGCAGCCTGAGGTAGTGGTAGAGTTCGGTCGCGGTGGCCACGGTGGAATAGGGCCCGCCTCGGCCCGTGCGTCGACCGACGGCCACCGCCGGCGGGATGCCCTGGACCGAATCCACGTCGGGCTTCTGGAGTTGGCCCAGGTACTGGCGGGCGTAGGCGGAAAGGGTCTGGAGGTATCGGCGCTGTCCTTCGGCGAAGAGTATGTCGTGAGCCAGGGTCGATTTGCCCGAGCCGGAGGGGCCGGTGACCACCACCAACTTCTCCTGGGGTATGCGGAGCGAGATGTTGTGCAGGTTGTGCTCCCGGGCCCCGTGCACTCGAATGGCGGCGCCATCCCTTGACCGTTGTCGAGCCGGGGGCCTCCTCGCGCCTGGCACGCTGGCAGCGCCGACCACATCACTGGCGGCACCGTCGAGTAACGGTCGCAAGTAACGGCCCGTAATGCTCTTACCATGTTTGGCCACGACTTCTGGCGTGCCGGCCACCACCACCCGACCGCCCTGCTCACCCCCCTCGGGGCCCAGGTCGATGACGTAGTCGGCGCACTTGATGAGGTCGAGATTGTGTTCGATGACAATCAGCGAGTGCCCCTGCGCCACCAACGCGTCGAGGGCCCCGACCAGGGTGTGGATGTCGGCTGGGTGAAGCCCGACGGTAGGCTCATCGAGGATGAAGAGGCCCCGTCCTCCGTCGTTTCGCCCTAACTCCCGCGCGATTTTGAGTCGCTGACTCTCGCCGCCGCTCAAAGTGTCCAGGGGCTGACCCAACCTCACATACCCCAGCCCCACCGCCTCCAGGGGCCTCAGTCGCCGGACGATGCCGGGGTCGCAGGCCCAGAACTCCCGGGCCTCGGCGACCGTCATGCGCAGGACCTCTTCGATAGTCCGTCCCCGGTAGGTGACTTCGAGCACCTCGGGCTGGAAGCGTCGGCCGCCGCACTCCTCGCAGACTACGCGCACGTCGGAGAGGAACTGCATCTCCACCCGCTCGTAGCCCGCTCCCTGACAGGCTTCGCACCGGCCCCCGGGGACGTTGAAACTGAAGGTGCGGGGTTCGTGGCCTCGCAGTTGGGCAGAGTCGGTCCTGGCGAAGAGTTGCCTGATGCGCTCGTAGGCCTTGACGAAGGTGGCCGGGTTGCTGCGGGGGTTCCTGCTGACCGGGGTCTGCTCCACCAGGACGACGTCTTCGAGGGGTTCGTCGCCATCGATGCCCGCACAGCGACCGGGACTCTCCACCGGTCGACCTCGTTTGCGCAGCAGGCCTCGGTAGAGCACCTGTTCAATAAGGGAGGACTTGCCCGAGCCCGACACGCCCGTCACACACACGAACCGGCCCAGGGGGATGCGCACGTCGATGTCGCAGAGGTTGTTCTCGGCCGCCGACTGGACGAGGAGCACCGGCGCGCCCTCCACGGGACGCCGACGCTCGGGTACGGGTACCACCTCCTCCCCACGCAGGTAGCGGGCCGTCACCGACTCGGGCGCCCGCCCCGCTCCCGCTCGCGGGCCCAGCAGGGCCCGGGGTGAGCCCTCGTAGACCACCCGACCGCCTGCCTCGCCGGGACCGGGACCCAGGTCGATGATGCGGTCGGCGGAGCGGATCACCGCCGGGTCGTGCTCCACCACCACCACCGTGTTCCCCAGAGACCGCAGGTCCTGACAGGTGCGCACCACGCGGTCGATGTCACGGGCGTGGAGCCCCACGCTGGGCTCGTCCAGGACGTAGAGAGTGTTGGTAAGCGAGGACCCGAGGGCCCCGGTGAGCCTGACCCGTTGGAGTTCGCCTCCGGAGAGGGTCCGCGTCTGGCGGTCCAGGGTCAGGTAGCCAAGACCCACCCGGTCCACATAGTCCAGGCGACTGCGTACCTCCCCCAGCAGGGCCTCGGCCGCCTTGTCCATGGGCGGAGGAAGGGAAAGGTCGGAGAACCACCGGCAGAGCCGGCCGATGGGCATCTGCCAGATGTCGGCGACGGTCAGGCCCCCCACCTGGTAGAGCGCGGCATCGGGCTTGAGCCTGGTGCCCCCACAGGCCGGGCAGCGCACGTAGGCCCGGTAGCGGGAGAGGAAGACGCGGACGTGCATCCGGTAACTCTTGCCCTCGACCCAGCGGAACCACTGGCGGACGCCGAAGAAGTCGTCGTCACCTTCGAAGACGCGCCGACGCTGCCCCTGCGTCAGTCTTCGCCAGGGGACTTTGGTGGGGATGCGGCGACGCCGACAAAAACTCATCAGTTCCCCGCGCTCCCACCGGGTCGAGTCGGTGGTCCAAGGGCGGATGACGCCTTGGCCGATGGAGAGTGAGGGGTCGGGGACGACCAGGTCGGGGTCCAGTTCGATGGTCCGACCGAAGCCCTTGCATTCCTCACAGGCGCCCAGCGGCGAGTTGAAGGAGAAGGTGTTGGGCGCGGGCGGGTCGTAGGAAAGGTCGCAGTAAGGGCAGTGTAACTGCGTGGAAATCTCGGCGACCACCTTCCCCCGAGCAAAGAGCGTCAGCCGACCTCCGCCGAACGCCAGGGCCTGCTCGAAGGAGTCGAGCGCCCGTCGCCGGGAAGTGTGGCCGACGGCGAGACGGTCGATGAGGACGTGAAACTCACCGCCGCCCAGCGCCTCTCTCAGGGGGATGACCTCGCCATCGACCACCGCCCGGCGGAGCCCGCTTCGGGTGAGTTCGCGCCCGACCGCTTCCCGTGAAAGTTCGTCAGCGATGCGGACGGGGAAGGTCACCAGGACGGTGGAACCACCCTTCAGTTTGGTGAAGGCCCGCCAGCCGTCCTCAGCGCTCTGCTTCTGGACGACGCGTCCGCACCCCCGGCAGTGGAGCACACCCGTGCGCGCGAAGAGCACCTTCAGGTAGTCGTTCACTTCGGTCATGGTGCCCACGGTGGAGCGGGCGGTGCGTCCCCGGCCGCCCCGCTCGATGGCGATGGCGGCGGGGACGTTCTCGATGCGGTCCACCTGCGGCCGAGCCTGGCGCTGGAGGAACTGACGGGCGTAGGGGTTGAGGGTCTCGACGTAGCGGCGCTGACCCTCGGCGTAGAGGATGTCGAGGGCCAGGCTGGACTTGCCCGAACCCGACACCCCGGTCACCACCACCAACTCACCCAGTGGGACCTGGAGGTCGAAGCCTTTCAGGTTGTGCTGCCGGGCGCCGAAAACACGCAGGGCCGACTTCGCCATAGCAGCCTCGGCCTCCGCCATAGGCTACGGCCGACGGCGGATGGCTGCGGCGGCTGAAAGCCTACGGCTACGAAGGCTGAACCTAACTCTTGCCCTCCCACTGTGTGTGGAAGGAGCCTTCCTTGTCGATGCGCTCGTAGGTGTGGGCGCCGAAGTAGTCGCGTTGGGCCTGGATGAGGTTGGCCGGCAGTCGGGCACTGTGGTAACTGTCGAAGTAGGCCAACGACGCACCCAGGGCCAGGCAGGGCACCCCGGCCTGCACCGCCGTAGTCACGGCTCGGCGCCAACCCACCTGGGCCTCGGTGAGGATTCCGGCGAAGGGCGCTGCCACCATCAGGTTCACCAGGTCGGGGTCATCAGCGAAGGCCTGCTTTATGGGATCGAGCAACTTGGAGCGGATGATGCAGCCGCCCTTCCAGATGCGGGCGATCTCGGCCAGGTTCAACTGGAACCCGTTCTCCTTCGAGGCCCAGCGCAGGAGCGTCATTCCCTGGGCATACGAGGTGATGACCGAGGCATAGAGCGCGGCACGCAGGTCTTCGAGCAGGGCGTCACGGTCCACGGTAGGCCGCCCAGCAGGGCCCGGGAGCACGTCGCTGGCCTTCTCGCGCTCCTCCTTGAAGGCCGAAAGCACACGGTCGATCACGGCGCAGTCGATGGTGGGAATGGGCACCCCCACGTCGAAGGCGTCCTGAGACGTCCACTTCCCCGTCCCTTTCTGGCCGGCCTTGTCCAGGATGAGGTCCACCAGGGGCTTCTTGGTCTCCTTATCGACGTAGCCCAGGCAGACCTCGGTGATCTCCATGAGGTAGCTGCCCAGTTCGGCCTGGTTCCACCGGCCCATGACTCGGCCGACCTCGGGCGCCTTCAAGTCCAGCACCCGGGTCATGATGTCGTAGGTCTCGGCGATGCAGGCCATGATCCCGTACTCGATGCCGTTGTGGACCATCTTGACGTAGTGCCCCGCTCCGCCCGGGCCGATGTAGGCGACGCAGGCCCCGTCCTCGGTCTGCGCTGCGATCTTGGTCAGGATGGGCTCGACGGCATCGTAGGCGTCCTTCGGGCCCCCCGGCATGATGCAGGGACCGTGGAGCGCACCGTGCTCGCCGCCGGAGATGCCGCTGCCGAGGTAACGAAGCCCCATGGATTCCAGTTCACCCTGTCGGCGGATGGTGTCCTTGTAGTAGGAGTTGCCGCCGTCGATGACGATGTCACCGGGCTCCAGGTGCAGTTCCAGTTGCTCGAGCATGGCGTCCACCGGGTCGCCCGCTTTCACCATCAGCAGTATCCGCCGAGGCCGCCTGAGCGCGGCAACCAACTCAGGGATTTCGTAGGTACCGACGACGTTCTTCCGTTTGGCAGGCCCGGCGATGAACTCCTCGGTGCGTGCTCCCGTGCGGTTGTAGACGGCCACGGTGAAGCCTTTGCTTTCCACGTTCAGGGCCAGGTTCTGACCCATGACGGCCATACCGATGACGCCGAAATCCTGTTGTGCTCTGGCCTTTTCTGACCGGGCCATGGTGGGAACCCCTCTCTCGCTGAATGGATCGCATCACCGATTGTATGCTGCCGTCCGAACGACCTCTACTATAGATTGCCCGGGGAGCCAACGCAACCTGAAAGCCAGCGGGGGGAGTGCCTGCGCCCTTGCACCACGGGTACTGAGAACGTATGCTTCGTTCTTTCGAGTCAGTCGCGACCGTGGGGAAGGACGACGAGATGCTCATCATTGCCGACGAGAACATCCCCTACGTAGAACAGGCCTTCGGCCACCTCGGGGAGGTGCGCGCGGCGGCGGGGCGGGCGCTGAGCCGGGAGATGCTCCAAGACGCCGAGCTGCTGCTGGTGCGCTCGGTGACCAGAGTGGGCTCGGAACTGCTCGACGGGACGCTCGTGCGGTTTGTCGCCACCGCCACCATCGGCACCGAGCACGTCGACACCGCCTACTTAGGGGAGCGGGGTATCGGCTTCGCCAGCGCACCGGGCGCCAACGCCAACTCGGTGGCCGAGTACGTCGTCGCTGCGCTCCTCGTCGTGGCCGGTCGGCTGGGCTGGCGCCTCGAGGGGCGGAGCATCGGCATCGTGGGCGTGGGCAACGTCGGGAGCCTGGTCCTGAAGAACTGTCGGGCCCTCGGCATGACGGTCGTCCAGAACGACCCACCCCTCCGAGACCAGACCGGGGATCCGGTCTATCGCCCGCTCGAGGAACTCTTCGACTGCGACGTCCTGACACTGCACGTGCCGCTGACCAAGTCAGGTCGCTACCCCACATACCACTTAGCCGACGAGGGCTTTTTCAGCCGACTGCGCCCCGGCTGGGTCTTCCTGAACACCTCCCGCGGCCCGGTGCACGATACCCAGGCGCTCATGCACTCTGTCCAGACGCGCAGACTCTCGGCCACGGTGCTCGACGCGTGGGAAGACGAGCCCAACATCTCCACCGAACTTCTGGAAAAGGTAACGGTTGCGACCCCGCACATCGCCGGCTACTCCTTCGACGGCAAGGTGGCGGGTGTGGAGATGATCTACCGGGCAGCCTGCGAGTTCCTGGGGGTGGAGCCGACCTGGAGGCCCGATCTTCCACCTCCCCCCTGCCCCGAACTGGCGGTCGATGCCCGCGGCCGCGAAGATGAGGACGTGCTGCGGGAGGTCATCAGTCAGGTCTACTCTATCGGCTCGGACGATGAAGGTCTGCGTCAAATGCTCGGCCTGCCCGCTGAGGAGCGTGCTGGCCACTTCGATTCGCTGCGAAAGAACTACCCTGTCCGCCGAGAGTTCCCCAACACCACGCTCGAAGTCGTTGGCGGGCCAGCCACGTTGCGGACCAAGTTCGCCGCTCTGGGCTTTCGCATCAGACCGTAGGCAGTCCGCCGTGCTTACTGCCTAAGCGCTCCAGAACCTGTGCCACGGCCGGTCTTGCCCGGCCGTGCTCGCTGCCCCGGGGCGTTAGACCTCGGGCAGCCGACCCCCCGTCAGCCGGTGGAGCACTTCACCGGCGTCGTGCACCAGGAGGCAGCCTTCGTCCTCTCTGTCGGCCCACTCGGAGGGGTCGATGGTGGCCGGGTCGCGGTAGCCTAAGTTAACCTTCCGGCAACGCTCCGCGGGGATGCCCGTCGCTAAGATGACGTCGGCACGGAGTCTCTCGACGCCATTCTCGAAGGTGCCCAGCCCGCGGACGTGGGTGGAGTGAGCTACCACACCCCGCGGGATTCCCACGAACCTGTCCATCTGCTTCAGGAAGTAATCCCGGCAGTGGTAGCCGATGCGGTCGAGGTAGTTCCCGTGGGTGTAGGAGATCTCGGTGATGTGGGGCGCGTAGATGATGAGTTCGCCCCCGTCGGCTAAGACGGGCTCCAACTTGTACATCACCTTGCCCGCGGTCCAGATGTCGTCGTACATCTCAGGCGCGATGCCCAGCACCTTCCGGTAAGGATGCTCTTTGTAGACGACGTGCACCTGGCTGGAGAGGTCGGCAGCAGCCGACCAGGCTCCCACCGTGTCGCCGAAGTAGAGGCCGTGGAGGCCTTCCTTGGTGGTGACCATGGCCAGGCACAGTTTCTCCGCGGGCACCATTTCCGTCGCCCGGTCGACCACCGCGCGGACGGGGGTGTCCTTGGTGCCGTTGATGCGCACGTTGGTGATGACTGCACCCAGCCAGTGGAAGAAGTTCAGCACCTCCGGCCCCGAGACGCCCGGGAAGAGGTACTTGTTGCCGCCCGAGAATCCCACCACCTCGTGAGGGAAAACGGGTCCCACCACCAGGACGGTGTCGTAGTCCAGCACCCGCTTGTTGATGTGCACGGGCACGTCCTCGCGCATCAGGCCTCCGGACATCTCCGCGATGTCATCGGCGGGAATGGTCCCGATGTGGGCCAACTGGCCGGGGTCGTCCCAGGCGTGGTTGAAGATGCCGATGTCGGGGAATCGGCGTTCGCGTTCCGCCCTCGGGATTCCCAGGAGTTGGTCGATGCGCTCGGGGGGCATGGGCGGATGGGTGCCCAGGGCGATGATGAAGTCCAACTTCTTTGTGCGCGGACGCACTCCCTCGGCCAGCAGTCTGAAGAACAGGTCCACCGGACAGGTGCGGGTGAGGTCGGGGATGAGGGCCACCACCCGCTTGCCATCGAACTCCCCGGTCTCGATGGCCTCAGTCACAATGGAGCGAATCTCGTCGTCCGTCAGCAGTCTGCTCGCATCACCTCGCCCGATCACGAGGCAGCCCCTTTCCCAGGTTGACAATCACGCGCAGTTGACCCTTCCACCTTCAATCCTACCACGCAGGAAGAGCGCGCTCAATCACCACCTGACAACGTGCGTACGCCTTGGGGCATAACCGTGAAAAAAAAGAGGCTGGGCGGGGGCGCACTGCTCCCCCGCACAGCCTTGCTCGCCTCCGGGCGGGGAGGGCTG
>CBDVDV010000122.1:0-11526 GCA_965372835.1 uncultured bacterium
GCGCGGGCTTCGCGCTCGATGTTCTTGGCCCGCAGCACGAGTTCCTCAGCGGCGTCGAGCTTGCCCTGCTCCTTCAACTCCTGGGACTGGCGGAAGAGGTGGTGGGCGTCGTCCGACACCCAGTCGATCTCCCGTTCGTGTTCTTCCTGGTGCTCCGCTGTGCGGGCCTCGGGGAAGGAACACCACACAAGAGCGGTCAGCAGAACGACACCCAGCACCACGAGCAACCGGTGTCCACACCACATTCGACCGTCCATCACACATCCTCCTTCAGACATTCTGGGCCCGAGATTTCCCATATGGATGCCGCTGGCGCCCTTCACTGCCCCATCGTCTCTGATTCTGCCTCTTCCGACCCGTCTGTCAAGGCTTGATCTGCTCCCATCGCCCCTCGGCCAGCGTGAAATGCAACGCTTCAAGCCTTCCCGACGGCTCGCAGGCCGTCTTGGGCGAGACTGTCCCCCTCGGTGGTCAGTACGGCCCGTGATTCTCACGCCCTGCAAGTCACCCGGGCACCGTCCTCAGCAAGCGAAGCCGCCGGATGCGCTCCAGGATGGTGGCCAGCAACTCCTTGGCCAGCGTCCACAGGCCTTCTCCCTTGTCGCCTGGTCAGGGACGGTTGATGTCGTTCCGCCAGTAGTCGAGGTGATAGTTGCGCTCGCCCTTGTTCCAGTCTGTGTTCCAGACCTTGCTCACCAGGCCGATAGAGCCGTCGCCGGAGACATCGCCCACGACCACGTCGTGCCAGCCCGGTCGGCCCTCATGAATAACCACCGGCTCGAAGATGGGGTTGCTGCCCCCGGAGTTCACCCAGATGACACCCCGTTCCTCCAGGCCCTCCGGCTTCATGGGCAGTACGTCTGAGCCAGTCATTGGGGAGGCATCTTCCTGCTCACCGGCGAAGATGTCCGGGTTGCCACCGTCCTGATCGAAGTCGGCCACGGCCAGCGAATGGAAGGACCCCGTGTGCTCATTCCCGGGCGGGTCCGGAAGCGGGTGCCTGACCCACTCTCTCCCTCCGCCTTTGTTCTCGACCCAATAGACGTGACAGAAGCCGGTGTCGCAGTCGGCGTAGACAATATCGTTGTGGCCGGTACCGTTGATGTCGGCGACCCACGATCGGATGCTGGGGCCGTAGGACGCCTTCGGTATCGGCTCGTGCGGCCACCGATGGCGCCTCCACTCGCCGGTACCGTTACCGGGATTCTCGTACCAGAAGCCCGGGACCACGATGTCCAGGCAGCCGTTGCCGGTGAGGTCACCGACGCCGCGAGGCGCGATCCCACCATGGCAGTCCAGGTCGTCGGCGATGGTCGTTTTGGCCATGCCGTTGGACGTGTCGAACCATGCGAGGACCTTCCCGTCGAAGGTGACGACGTCGTCCTTGCCGTCGCCGTTGATGTCCGCAGCAACAATGTCGTGGCCGCCGCCGTCGTAGACGTGCACCTCCCACGGGGTGTCCGGGGCGGTGGCCAGGTTGCCGGGGTTCCGGAACCAGACGTTGCTGAAGACAACGTCCAGCCAACCGTCCTGGTCGACGTCCAGGACGGCTGCGCCGAGCGTCCGTTGCAGATGGACCGACTGACCGATGACGTGGTAGACCCAGGTGGCATCGTCCTTGCGCTCGAACCAGTACGCCGTTTGCGGGGAGCGTCTGGACACAGCCACGTCCAGGCTTCCCGACCCGGTGAAGTCACCGAGACCGATGCCGCCGGTCCCATACCCCCCGCCCGGCAGAGATTCCGCGATGGTGAAATGCGTCCATTTCTTGTAGGCACAGATGTCCATGAGCCACGCCTTTCTGGTGATACGTGGTAAAGCAAGTGCCCAGCCCACATTGGACTTGACTCCTTGTTCGCATGGTACTTCCGCTCCCCGCTCAGTCAAGGGCAGTGAAGAGCATTCGAGGGTGGTCGGGCCGCACCTCGGCGCCCCTTGCCGGCGATGCCCCCAGAACCGTTGCTGTCAGCAAAACCACGAACCACCAGGATGCACGCATCGTTCACGCCCTTTCAGGAAACCACGAGCACCAGTCAAGGCCAACGTTCGAAACTCATACGCGGGTCCGGGGAAGGGCGCAAGCCTCTTCCCGGTCCGTCGCCCCCCAATCTCAAGGCAGTTGCTTTCCCGAGGATGCACCCACGGCTGCCTACGGCGCCGTCAGCGGAGGAGCGAGGTACCGGTAGTACCCGGAACCGACCTGGCTGCGGTCGTGGCGGTAGTCGAAATCATCTGTGGGTGAGCGGCCCCGCCGGCTCGCCGGCTCGGTGTTGGTCAGGACAATGAGCCGGTCCCCCTCCACGTCGATGGCGACGATCTCTTCGCGATAGTCCCCCAGGATATCAGAGCGTACGGGACCGTCGTACCGGCCACCGGGGGGGAGGCCGCCCGGCGCGACGGGTTCCACTTCGCCGGTGGGGAGCAGGCGGACCAGTCGGTTTTCCTTTCGCACGATGAACACCGTCACCGGCCCCCCGTCCCATTGGACGGGGACGAAGTTCTTCCGCTGCCAGTCCGTGAGATCAAGCCAGTGGCTGCCGTCGGGTAGGAAGACGGGGTTATGCTCCAGCTCGCGCATCCCCTTCCGTGCGTCCTGAGCAACATGCATCTGCAGGCCCGGGTGTTCGGTCGTGTGGCGGGCGATCCAGCCAAAGTGGGCGTGCTGGAACGGCTCCTTGAAGATGGTCCGGCCCTGGTTGTTGACGAAGTAGGCACCGGGGTTGCCGCTCTCAACGGCGTAGAGTATCTGCTTGCCCGGGAGTCGGGGGTCGATGTTGGCGGGTTTGGAGATGTCGGTATGACCGAATTCCTCCGCTTCCCACCGGACCGTCCCGTCGCCGCTATAGCAGACGCCGCCGCAGATGACCTCCTGGACGCCGTCCTCATCGATGTCCGAGACGTCGAGGTTGTGGCCGCCCGGTCGAGCCTGATGCACCTGCCAGAGTCGCTTCCCTGTCCGCCCGCCGATGGCCGTGAGCACCACGTCACCGTAGGTGCCGTCGAGCACAATGATGGCCGGAGGTCCATCCGTCTGAACATGGCCGACGTTCATCATCACCCGGGGGCGGGTGGCTGGCCATGGTGCCTCCCATATGACTTCGCCCGTCTCGCCGTCGGCGACCGCCACCGTCTCACCGGACTGGGCTTCACCATAGAAGTCTTCCGGGTAGGAGGCGTTCCCCAGCTGGCGATGGTAGGCGACCTCGGCGCGGCCGTCCCCGTTGACGTCCCAAATGAGAAACGGGCAGTGCAGCGTGCCTCCGTCCCAGCCTCCCCGGTCCGGCAGGCCGGTGTCGATTCGCCAGAGGTGCTTTCCGTCGCCGCGGAAGGCATCCAGGACGATGTGGCCGGCTTCCTTTCCCAGCACGGCGAAGTCCATGCGCCCGTCACCGTCGAGATCACCGACACACACCCGGCCGGAGTCTCTGCCAGGAACCCTCAGGGGGATGCTCAGCGCCATGTTCGTTGCGGGAAGCGTGCTGTCGACCGTGACGGCTTCGCTGACTTGGCCCTCGGTCCGGACACGGTACTCGTAGACGCCGGCCGTCGGAGTCTGGTCGACCCAGTTTGTGGAGTCGATGATCGGCGCTTCAGTTGCCTGCTCCCAGGCGCCTCCCGGCCGCCGGCGCAGAACGTGGAAGGCCTGCCCGGCGTCATCACCGGCAAGAAGCCGCCATCCGAGGTAGACTCTTCCTCCCTCCTGGGGGAGGGCAACAAGGCTCCTGTACTTCGTCGAGTCAGTCACTTCAGCAACTCCCTATGGGCTCGGATCCTTCATGTGTGTAACTCGACCAACCAGATGTGTCAAACTCCCGTTCGTCCTCCAAGAGAGCCATTTGCTCCGAACCCGTCTCAGGGTCAACTACGCCGACGTGCTCGCCCTCCCGAAGGAAAACGCCCTTCATCCGGACGTCCGACTTGATGGTTGCCACGTAGTAGTCCACAAGGTGGCCATCGCGCACGGCCCGCTCATACTCGTAGCGGTAGACGATATCCCTGAAGTAGGCCTTGGTGTGAGCTGCCGGCGTGGCGGTGAGCCCGATCTTGATGGCGTCCAAGTGGTCCAACGTTCTACGCCAGACTGAGGGCTCCGCGGTGGTGGAGCCTCGGTGGGTGGAAAGCTCGTGGCCGTGGAAGTGCCTCAAGGCCCAGTCCACCACGCCAACCCAGTAAATGCCTTTGGCGATCTCCGCAACCATGGTCACCGTCCTTTCCCGAAAGCGTACTGCTCGACCTTCCCAGATTCGCAACTACTCCAAACGGGCCGCCAACCCCTCAGGCTGTCGGCAGGCTCGATGTGGGCCACAGGCGGACCCCAGCCCCCAGGCTCATTCGGGGAACCGTAGCAGGCTGATGGCTTGGGCTCGCCTGCCACCGCCCACGCTGACGTAGTATTTCTCGGTCGTCGTCACCGAACTATGCCCAGCCAGGTTGCACACCGTCCAGACATCCACCCCCGCCCGGGCCAGTCGAAGGGCAACCGCTTTGCCGATGCCCGAGGAAGAACCAGTCACGATGGCGACCTTCTCCTTCAGAATAGTGCCCATCTTCAGCTTCTGTCCTCCATGCGGTCGACCGTGGATCAGCCTCCGGCAAAGAGCCGCTTCAGGGTTCCGAGTGGACTGAAATATACCCGCCGGGACTACCTTGGGGCCACTCTTGTTTCAAGCGGACCCTTGCAGCCACCTGCGTAGCAGGCGTAGCATACGTCGCTGAGGCCGCGGCGTGCTGGAGGGAAACAGGCTTATGAAAGCCCTGGTGCTCAAGGAATACGACCACTTCGAGTACGAAGACGTCCCGGATCCTGTGGTGGGGCGTGATGACGTCCTCATCCAAGTCAAGGCCTGCGGCATCTGCGGCTCCGACGTCCACGGCATGGACGGCAGCACGGGCCGACGGATCCCCCCAATCGTTATGGGACATGAGGCTTCGGGAGTCGTCGCAGAGACGGGGGCGAACGTCACCGCATGGAAAACTGGGGACCGCGTTACCTTCGACTCGACGATCTATTGCGGCACCTGCCTGTTCTGCCGACGTGGGCAGACCAACCTCTGCGACAACCGGAGGGTGCTGCGTGTTTCGTGCGGTGAGTACCATCAGAACGGAGCGTTCGCTGAGTACGTTGCCGTTCCCGACCACATCGTCTACGGCCTGCCTGAAAACCTGTCGTTCGAACGTGCGGCCATGGTGGAGGCCACCTCTGTCCACTAGATAGTCCTTGAGTCCTTCCATTGCAGAGAGCTAGGTCTTTTGGGGGTCCTCACATCTGTTCGGTTACTTCGCGCGAAGGTTCGGATACTAAGCGCGGAAAGCATGCTGACCTTTCGAGAGAAGGTCCTAGCGCAGGTACGGGTAGAATACGCCGCGCGGCAGGTCTGGCTTATGGAGTCCGTGTCACACTTGCCGCAGGCAGGTGTCACAGCTCAGGCGCGGGCACGGAATCGCCGGAAATGGCGTCAGTAAGCCGGAAGCGAGGAAAAGCAAGCAAGCGAAGCCATTGTGAAACAGATAGTGAGACAGACAGGGCTTCCAGCAAACCGCATCAATACACCATTAGACCGCAGTGAAGCAGATGAAGCAGCTAAGCCCTATCTTCTTTTTCTTTCTGTGGTCTCCTACGCAACGGACACCGAGATGCCTTGGTAACCCCGCAATGGTTTTCCCGACATGCGTCTCTGCCTCTCGGCAACTCCGGGCAGAGGGAGTACGAGGGGCTTGAGTTCGCGTTGGAACTCGCGGTTGGCCATCGGCTCGTCCGTGAAACGGCAGAAGCCTTCGTAAAGATCCTGCCTGGAAGCCCAGCCACCTTGTTCGAGCACACATCCTTCTTGGACGAACTCCCTAACCGGGTCGTTTGTACGCTCGTAGTCTTCGCCCGCCTTCCTGACGACCTCTGACCTAGTGAAGTCGCCTTGGCTTACGAGCCGCCGGCGCCCCTCTAGGGCGCGGTTGAGCAACCGAGAAAGGCCGTTCTGCGTCGTGAGCCCTTGCAGGATGTTCGGGTCCGCGTTTTTGCCAGGTAGAAAGAAGTTGGGGCAGGGGATGATCACCCAGCGAAGGTGATAGGCGTAGGTATGGTCGTAGCTCTGTGGCATCTGGTTCGTCGCGAACAGGAAAACGGCCGTGGGTTTCATTTCGAAGGGGTGTTCGTGCTTTCGTTCCACGGTAATGGACCCGTCGCCGGTCAGGGCCTTGAACACGTCAGCATCGCGGATTGGCCTTGTGCCCAAGTCGTCATAGATGTTCAGCAGCCTGCCGTCCAACTCAGCCCGCATAAAACGATTCTCGCTGACCTGCTGCAAGGAAAGTTGAGACGTGTTCGCGTCCCCGACGAATGCGCTCGCGAGCAGGAGAAACTTCGTCTTTCCGTTGTGCCCTGGGCCGAGCAAGACGAAGGCGGCCTTGTATTGGTTCCCGCAGACCAACAGATACCCAAGGAGTTCCTCGACCAAAAGCAGGGCCTCCTGAGGGAAAAGGTCGTTTAGGAAGCGGTCAATCTCTGGAGACTGCGCCGACGGATCGTATCGCACCGGTAGTTGGACACTGCTCCAGTACTTGGGATCGTGCGGGAGTAGCGTTCCGGCCTGCCAATCGAGCATTCCGTTCTCTAGATTGATGAGGTGCTGGTACTCGGGGGGATTGAGCCCTGCCCCTTCTTGCCAGGCAACTCGGCGCAAGTGGTCCAGCGTTTCGCGGCAGCGGTAGGTGCTGTCCTCATGTCCCAGTGCCTCGCCCAGTTTCTTCTCCAAGTAGTGCTCGCCGCGTCGATAGACCCCCAGATCCTGTCGGTAGACCCAAAGCTCGCGCTTCCCGCCTTCGCCGCGCTCCCACACAAGGATCTGCTCGGCCCTCGCGAGGTGCTCGGCCGCTTTGCTTGGGACAAACCGGCTCCCGTCTCGTTGCCTGGGTACAAAGAAACTCGGCTTTCCTCCTCCCCGTTCTCGCCCTTCGATAGAGTTGAGAACACGGTCAAGCTCGTCTTCGGGAAGGGGCGGCTGATTCTTGAGATTCCACTCACGTAGCCGCGTGCGGACCGTAGGCACGCTCTGCTCTTGTGCGAAGAGGCGCCCTGCCAACTCGGCAGCAGCTCTATTACGCTGCCCTTCCCGAACGCCCTCCAGGAGCCCTTCGATAGGCACATTCTCGATGCTTGCAGCTTCGAGACGCTGAATCAGCCATGCGGGGACTTCTGCAAGCTTCTCGCCGGCAGGCACCACCCAGCGGTAGCGGCGCTTGGCTGTCGGGTGCCAGGACGGTGGCACAAAGGCCACGCCGCCTTCGCCTTTGGTGTCAATGCCCGGTGCGAGGCGCCCGGTAGTTGAACGCAGGCCATCCTTGTGAGCGAAGTAGAGCTGGAACCCTCGCCCGGTTTGAGCCCTTGCTATCCCCTGGAACCTGGATAGGTGCTCCTGCGCCCAGGCGCCACTCGGATCGTCGACGTCGACCACGAAGATGCCAGATGCGTTGCCAGTAATGGCAGCGAGGGCGTTGGGGTTCTCAACTTTGGCAAGTAGCCGCGCGAACGTCTCTTCGTCGACGAAGTCCGACTGGAACCTGGCCCACGGCTCGGGGAAATGCGGATTCTTTCTCCCGTTCTTGACGTCGAGGCGGAGGGGCATCACGTTCCAGCCCCACGCTCGGTATTCGGCGGCGGCAGCCCGCAACTCCTCGACCGCCAGCGGGGTCTTGGCGGCTGGCAAAGGCCGCTCATCTTCGGGCGGTGCGTGTCGGCTTCTGGGGGCGGGAAGCATCTGGGACATCTTACGAATCGTTTCCTTTCGTACGCGGATCGCGGCGGCAGGGCAACGAGGGCATTTGGCACCATTGAGTCAGCGCTTACGACGTAGCTTCGACGCTCAACCCGTCACTCTTGATTTCGGGCCACATCGCAGGCCATTGCTGGTCGAAGGCATCAGCAGCGTGGCTCATAATCCGTGTGTGTTGTTCCCTAGCCCTCCTCGCTATGCATTCTCCTCCTTCGCCGGCGTTGTCGGCCTATGCTCATGGACTTCATTACCGCCTTGACCGAGAATCGCCATGGCGACGCCGGCCGCGCCCTCAGGCCAGGGATCCGTCGCTGTTCAGCCCAGAAACGGATCGTCCGGGGCTTGACGTCGAAAATGAGCGCGAGCTGTTTCGCATCGACAATGTCGGCGGCGAGCTTCGCCCTTTCGCCGGCCACCATCCGATCAAACTCGGTTTGTGCTCTGCTGGCTTCACTCATATGGTTGTGCTGTTCCCCTGAGTCTGGCCACAAAAAGCCCCCGCACCCGTGGCCTACCGAGAGGGGAGCTGGTGAACCGCTCTCTTTTCTGAGAGGTCAACCTACTGTGTCAGTCCTACGCGTTCCATACTTACAGATCGCAAATTCGGTGCCAAACCATGCCCATTGGGGCACAACCCTAACTTCCAGATAGTGTTCATGTTATGACGTCTCCTCGGCCTTCTTCGCTGGAGCACTGTCCGTGCTTGGCGCCTGCGATGCCAATTTGTCAGTGGACGTAGGACCTAGAGCCGCGCCGGTAGGTTGACTGTCATCTTGACCCTTACGAAGTCCAAGAGATGACCTTGCCAGCTTCGCGCACATCGTCGGGGAGCACGTGTGAGTAACGCAATGTGGTCTGCAGGTCTGAGTGACCGGCCATTTGCTGTATCGTCCTGGCAGGTATGTCCTGACGGAAGAGCTCGCTGACCCAGGTGTGTCTCAGGGTGTGCAGGGTAGCGTTCTTGACACCGGCGGCCTCAAAGACGGCCTTGAGTCGGCGATGTAGGTTATGGCGCCAGGGGCCGCCCTGGGGCGCTGGGAAGCACCAACGCGAGTGCCGCGGGAGCTGTTTCAGGATGTCCGCCAGACCTGCCGGGATGGACAACTCCCGAGCTTCGTAGTCCTTCAGCGTAAAGCCGTCCTCAGGCTTGTTGCTCACTGTGAGCTTGCCCGCGTCCAGGTCCACGTCCGTCCACGCCAGGAATATTAGCTCACCCTTGCGGCACCCACAGTAAGCCGCCGCTGCAAACATCCCCCAGAGACTGGGGCCGGCAGCCTTCGCCGCTTCCATGACTCTTAGGACTTCTTCTCGCGTCAGGCGACGTGGGGGGTTCTTGGGAGTTGGGCGTGGAGGCGGGACCTTCGCTACCGGATTCTCTTGTAGCGCGTCGTGTCTGACGGCGTAGGTGAACAGGCTGTGGAGTACCCGCCGGTCGCCATTGACCGTCCCAGCGCTTTGCGTGCCGGATCGCTGGTCCAGAAACCTGTCGATGGTTGACGGCGAGATGAGTGCCAGGTCCGTCTGCTCACCACGCACCCGACGCTCCTCTGGCGAGCCACGGTTTCCCCCGAGGTAGCGAATAAACATATCGCACCTGAGGCGGTATGTTTCGAGAGTGCGGGGTTTCTTGGTGAGCCTCGTATGTTCCAGGAAGCTGGCCACGAGTTGGCCAATGGTGATGACTTGCTGCGTTTCGGCCAAGGGCTGGCACCACGCCTGGCGCCCTACCTGACCCTCTGAGCCGTACATGCTCGCAAGCCCATGCCTGCGCCGGAAGACGTCGGCTTGGAGCTCGCGGAGTATCTGTTCGGCGTCATGGCGCGCCCCCCCAAACTGCCGCCGGTGTCGCTGGCCGTGCTCATCGGTCCAGTCGATTTGAAAACATCGACCACGCTTTCGGACAGGCATGAGAACCACCTCCCAAGGGTCTTGAGGTCAACCTTCACCCTCTACAAATACCCTGGGGAGGACTCAATGTCAAGGAGAATCTGTCACGCGGAAGGCACAACTTTGGTGACGCAAAGCAAAAGGGAAGCTTCCTCAGTCCTGTGATTGCCTTATAGTGCCTATAGAATTGCTGGTCGGGGTGACCCGATTTGAACGGGCGACCTCCGGCTCCCAAGGCCGGCGCTCTTGCCAAACTGAGCTACACCCCGGAATGTTGTGAGCCTCATACTACCCCGACTCATGATATCGTGCAGCCGGGCCTCCGCGCAAGCGAAAAGACGCGCGGGAACTACGGCGGAGGGCCCTTTTCGCCGCCTTGCTCCGGCGCCCGCCGTAACGTGAAGACGATGTCAGGCGTCACGCCGTAGCTCGGCTGGTCGTCGCCGCCGTCGTCCTGAAGATTCGTGCCTACGCTGTAGACAGCCACCCGCTCGTCGGACCTGACGTAGCGCAGAGGCTTCCCGTCGAACGGATCCAGGGGTACCTCGGGAAGGATGTCGGGGACCAGGGCGTCGAGGGACTCGGGGTATTGGCCGTGCGCCAACCTGTAGCGTTCGAGGGCCAGGGCCGTCTGGGCCAGGTCTCGGCGGGCCTCGCCGCCGGCCGCCGCCTGTGAAGCCCTGGTCAGGGCCGGCAGGAGCCTCGCTGTCAGTGGGGCACGCCAGTGTGGAGTGGGCGGCACCTTCTGCTCCCATTGACGCCGGCGGCTCGCGCTCGCAGCGTAGGGTTGCTCGGCCAGTTCGATCCCTTCCCTCATGAGCATCAGATGGGTCGCCCGGTCGTGCTGTCGCCAGGGACGCGCCAAGGGGGAGCAGTAGAGCCGAGACAGGAGCCGAAGAGGATAGCCGGGCCCCGAATAGCGGAGCACCTCTTCGAGGCCCGTGGCGGGGCCAGCGAAGATGCTCCGCGCGAAAGCGAGTTCGCCCCTCAGACTGTCCGCCAGTCCCGGGCGCAGGTCGAGGTCCTCCAGTGCCGAAGCGGCCTGTGCCAGTTGGCTGTCGGTGAGTTGGCCGCTCTCGACCATCGACTCAAGGGTGTGCGTCGACATGGAGAAGCAGGCCAGCCGCACCAGTTCCGAGATGAGTATCTTCTCATCGCCGGCGTCTCGGGCCAGCGCGACCGAGTCCAGCCAGTGTTGGCAGGCCTGCTCCGTGTCGCCCTCAGCCAGGGCCACCAGCGCTGCGGCCCGGAGGACGCGCACCGCCTGGCGCATCTCGGTCAGGTGAGGCAGGAGCATGGCGAAACCGTCGCTGTAGCGCAGGTCGAACTGACACTTCTCCAACCGGGCGGCCTGGTGCAGGAGCATCAGGTAGTTGGCGTTCTTCTTCAGGGCCTGACGGACGGTGTCCTGCTCTTCCTCCGTCAGAGCGGACCAGGTCTCCAGGCTGTCGACGTCGCAGATGCGTTCGTCTTCGTCGTTGGTCAGGGCCAGTTGCCCGAAGGCCTGCTGATAGAGGAGGGCAGCATTCTCCTCGTCGGGGATGGGTTCCGGGTAGAGTTCGTCGATTTCCGTAGGCCAGCCCAGAGCCCTGGTCTCGGCCAGGGCTGCCCTTAGGTCCTGTCTGGTGACTATGTCCAGGAGCACCCAGGCGCTAGCAGCGAGGAAAAGGAGCGTGCCAACGAGAATCAGCACTATCTTCAGCCAACGCGGGAGAAGGGGCTGCTTTTTGGCTGTCACCACCCCACCCTCATTCGTCATCTGCTTCCTCCGTGGGCCCGGGTGCCCGCCTGACGGTGAAGACGATGTCCCTTGACGGTCCGTACGTGCTGGGGCCTAAGGGCCGAGGCTCGTCGCTTCCCCCCTGGTCCTGCA